>JADHNQ010000066.1 GCA_016779425.1 Pseudomonadales bacterium
TTCAGTCAGCGCAACCTAGAACGGCTGAGCAATATGGGCATTTATACACTCGGTCAACTTATCCAGCTGCCCCATGCAGGCCTGGGTAAGCGGTTTGGTCAGTGTCTGACTCGATACCTGGGGCGACTGCAGGGTCAACTACCGGATCCACGACAGGGTATACGACCGGCAGAGCACTTTTCTCGTCAGCAGCATCTGCTCAAACCCATTCGCAACAAAGAAGTGCTGCTACGTGGCCCTATGCCCTATTTGGCCAAACAACTGGAGCATTGGCTGATCGCCCATCAGCAAGGCTGTATCGCCTTGAATTGGCGTTTTGCACCGTTCAAGGGCGAGGCCACCCGCCTGGTCATACGCCTTGGTCAGGGTAAACAGCGCCACCAAGACATACTGAAGCTCAGTGCGCTAAAACTGGAAAACATCGAACTGCCGTCAGAAGTCCTAACCGTAGGGCTAGACATGACCGTGAGCCAGCCTTGGCTGGGTAACAACCAAGACTTGTTTGGCAGCACGGCAAGCGCCACCTTGGCGATAAGCGAGCTGGTTGACGAACTCAGGGCACGTTTGGGCCAGCGCGCCTGTTACAGCATACGAACCCAACCACAACACAGCCCAGAGCAGGCTTGGCAAGGTATGACCAGCCTATCTGCCAAGCCAGCCAACGAACCCGCAACCGACCCTGCAGCCACAGACCTACGCAGTGCGGGCCTTCTGCAGGGCAGACGCCCCCTATGGTTATTTCGCCAGCCCCAAGCCATCGCCAGAGAACAACTAATCCTGCTGCAGGGCCCAGAACGCTTGGCTGATCCAATGACAGAAACCGGCGTTAACGCAGCCTCGGCAAAGTATCGAGATTACTACATTGCCCGACATGCTCACGGGGCCCTGTGCTGGGTCTATACCCACCAGGCCGCGGCACCCGCTGACAGCGATATTCGCTGGTTCCTGCATGGTTACTTTGGATAAAAAGCATCGATGGGCTCAGACACCACATCATTCGGCAATACCAACAAGGGCTTCCAAGCTGCATCGGTGCCCACGCGAATACGCGATCAGATGCCTTTGTATCTGGGCCATAAGGGAAACCACTTCACTCATCGACCCTTTGCTGAGCTGCACTGTATAAGCAACTACAGCTTTCTACGCGGAGCATCGCACCCTGAAGAGTTGGTACAACAAGCCCACGAGCTGGGCTATGAAGCCATTGCCATTACCGATGAGTGCAGCTATTCCGGCTTAGTCAAAGCCCATAAAACTGCCAAGGCCTGCGGTATCAAGCTGATTTGCGGGGCTGAATTTGTACTGGATGAAACCCTCGTATCCCCGGATACCAGTGCGACAGACAGTCGATGCCGGCTGGTTTTGCTGGCGCCCAATCGGCAGGCCTACGGCCAAATATCCAGCTTAATCAGCAAGTTAAGAAAACGTTCTAATAAAGGATCTTACTATTTAACCCAGCAAGATTTGCAGGTCGGCCTCAGTGAATGCCTGGGCATTTGGATCTGCGAAGGCCAAGGTGTGGAGCAGTTATCGGCCATTGGCGCTCATTTACAAAACCTGATACCGCGCCTATGGATCGGCCTAGGGCTGTTTCACGATGGTCAAGACTTACACAAAACCGCCAGCGCCCTCACCCTATCCACGGCTTTAAAGCTGCCCATCGTGGCAGTGAATGATGTGCATACCCATTGCCCAGATCGCCAAGGGCTGCAGAACATTGTGAGCGCTATTCGGCTGAAAACCGATATTCACAGCCTTGGCTACCGTGGCTTTTGTAACGCTGAACGTACATTACGCTCTATCACCACCCTGCAGCAGCTGTATCCGGATGAAATGCTTGCTCAAACCGTAGTGATTGCCGACCTGTGTCAATTCAACATGGATGAACTGCGCTACGAATACCCTGAAGATTTGGTACCACCCCACTTAACTCCTGGTGCCTATCTGCGCCAGCTCACCTACGATGGGGCGAGCCAACGCTGGCCCGACGGCATACCCGACGACACCGTTGCGCTCATTGAAAAAGAACTCGATCTCATTGCTCAGCTGCGTTACGAGCATTATTTCCTCACCGTACAAGACATTGTGCAGTTTGCTCGAAGCCAGCAGATTCTTTGTCAGGGTCGAGGTTCAGCGGCCAATTCTGCGGTGTGTTATTGCCTGTTCATCACCGAGGTCGATCCGGCACGCATGCACCTGCTGTTTGAGCGCTTTGTGTCCATGGAGCGCAAAGAGCCACCTGATATCGACGTGGATTTCGAGCATGAGCGTCGAGAAGAAGTCATTCAATACATCTATAAGCGCTATGGTCGTGATCGAGCCGCACTGGCTGCGACACTGATCACCTACCGCCCTCGTAGCGCCATTCGCGATGTCGGCAAAGCCGTGGGGTTGGATCAAGGCGTACTGGACTTGTTATCTAAATCTTTAGCCTGGTGGGACAAAAAAGAGGTACTAGACGAGCGCTTACGCAGCATTGGCCTAGACCCCCAAAGTGCCAAAGTTCAGCAATTCCTGCATTTCTTTGAGGCCATTTTGGGTTTCCCGCGCCATCTCTCCCAGCATGTCGGTGGCTTCGTGATTTCTGCTGGCCCGCTTGCTCAACTGGTGCCCATTGAAAACGCCAGCATGCCCGATCGCACAGTGATTCAGTGGGATAAGGAAGACTTGGAAACCCTAGGTTTATTAAAAATCGATGTTCTGGCGCTGGGTATGTTGACGGCCATCCGCAAAGCATTAGCGCTGGTAAATTTCGATAAACCCGGTGGTAAACCGCTGAGCATTCAGCAAATCCCTGCAGAAGATCCTGACACCTACGCCATGCTGCAGCGCGGCGACAGTGTTGGGGTTTTTCAGGTGGAATCTCGCGCCCAGATGGCCATGCTACCGCGGCTGAAACCGCATAATTTTTACGACCTGGTGATCGAGGTCGCCATCGTTCGCCCGGGGCCCATTCAAGGCGACATGGTGCACCCTTACCTGCGGCGACGGCAGGGTCTGGAGCCCGTCAGCTATGCCAGCCCCGGCGTACGCAAAGTACTAGAGCGCACCCTGGGCATTCCTATTTTTCAAGAACAGGTGATTGAACTGGCCATGGTGGCCGCAGGCTTTAGCGCTGGCGAGGCGGATCAACTCAGGCGCGCCATGGCCGCATGGAAGAAACGCGGTGGTCTCGACCACTTCGAGGCCAAACTGGTTAACGGCATGCTCAAGCGCGGCCACGATGAAGAATTTGCCCATCGCATCTTCAATCAGATAAAGGGCTTTGGTGACTATGGCTTCCCCGAATCTCATGCCGCCAGTTTTGCCCTGCTGGTATATATCTCAGCCTGGCTGAAATGCCATCAGCCCGCAGCTTTTTATTGCGGCCTACTTAACTCGCTACCCATGGGGTTTTATTCACCGTCTCAACTGGTGCAAGACGCGCAACGCCATAACATTAAGGTTCGCCCTCTGGATGTTGGTATCAGTCAGTGGGACCACACACTAGAGCCCTCAGACTCAGCAGCAACAGAACCAGCACTGCGTTTGGGGCTACGTATGATTAAGGGCCTGTCCCTGGATGCTGCAGAACGCATCACGCAGGCCCAACAGCAGCTGCAGACCCAACAGCCGTCACAGACAGAGCAGCGGAGCTTCCGCAATGCCCAAGAACTTGCGCGTATGGCGAGTTTGAATGACCAGCAGCTAGGTTTTCTCGCCCGTTCCGGGGCTTTGTACCAACTGGCAGGGCATCGGCATCAAGCCCACTGGGATGTCACTGGCATTGCGGCACCGCTGCCATTGGAACAGCCTCAGGCCAGCGGCGGAACCTGTGCCCCGCAAACCACGGTCAAAGATCCCGCGCTGCAGGATACGATCACCCTGCATGCACCCTCGGTGACCGAAGACATGTTTAACGACTATCGCTACACCGGCCTGACCCTAGGGCCTCACCCCATGACCCTGCTGCGCGAGCACCCAGAGCTTAGAGGCTTCCGGCGCGCTGTAGACCTCGAGCATTACCGTACCGGACAGATGGTTCGCATGGCTGGTGTGGTGACCGGCCGCCAGCGCCCTGGCACCGCCAGCGGCGTCGTGTTTCTGACGCTAGAGGACGAAACCGGCAACACCAACATGGTGATCTGGGCTTCTGTGATGGAACGTTTTCGGGCGGTACTGCTGCAGGGTCAGTTACTGAAGTTCAAAGGGGTTGTAGAGCGTGAGGGTCGGGTGATTCACGTGGTCGCCGGTCACGTCGAGGACGCTAGCCACCTTTTGGCGGATTCGGTCTCTGCCCAGCAGACCTTCAAATCCCGCGACTTCCATTAGCGAGGAAGCACCAGTAGCGCAGAGCGCCCCTCTCGAACTCGGGAGGGGAAGGTCAGTATCCTGAGCGAATTACCCGCCGCCAGCGCTTTCCAATGCCGTATCGTTCGTGCTCTGGTCCACCAATTGCGTCTTGGGAACGTCCCCCACATAACGAATGGTGGTGAAGCCGAAGAACATCTCGTGCATGGTCTGAAGTCCAAAAAAGACCGGGCGAGTGGGATCCGGGTTGCCGAGATTACGATCCGAGTTGTCCATGGCACCTTCTGCGATCAATTTCGTACCGGCCGGCAAGAATAGAGGCTCTTCCAACTCGTATTTAAATTGCCAATTGAAATCGTATTTCGGCACCGACAGCAAAGTCTTAGTGGTGCCATCGGGGAATTCCGCCGAGTAACTCATGTACTTACCGCGAAAATGCATATGCGGCATCATCTCGTACAAATAGGCGTCACGTTCGATCAACTCCTCTCCGCGCAGTTTATGCTCTTTTGCTCCGGGCGGGATCATGAAGCGGCGCTGCCCCGCGACGCCGCCAGACATGACGTACTTTGGTGGCTCATCGTGCAGGAAGATACCAATGCGGGTTGCATCAACGGTCTCACGCCCCGACGTGGTGTAGTGCATCTGCAAAAGTAAGTTGGAACCTGCGGGGATCAGGCGGCCGCTGTTGTCTTGAAAGGAATCTGGCTGTCTGCCCGGTGCAAAACCACCAATGCCCAGCCCGGTGCCATCATCGTCCCGGCCATCATTCTCAGTTTTGTCGGCAGGGCTTTGTAAATAGGTAATAACGTGGTGCAAGACCTGTCGGTCTCCAGGCAGGAACTCGATCCCGCTTACCCAGACGTCTTTATCCAGGTTGAGTTCTACCGGCACATAGCGGTAATCGATCACACCCGTGGCTGGTATCGCTTGGGGAGCCACATCCAACACGATATCTGGCTCGCCCAAGGAAAACTCTGGATCATCAAATTTGAGGGTGGCAAGTTGATCTTCGCCCTCGCCCCGCGGCGATCCGTCTTCGATCCACTGGATCAGCTTTTGTTTTTCTTCAATGGAAAGCCCGGCAACGTCCTTGATCGGCATGCCCACATGGGGATCGATTTGCCCGGGGGGCATACGTTTGGTCATGACCACTTCTTTCATCATGGGTGACCAGCCCATGACCATGGCGTGGCTAGACATCGACCACGGCGCGATAGCGCCATCGTGATGGCATGAAACGCAGTTACGCTCAAGTATTGGCACGATGTCTGCGTTATAGGATACCGGCCCAACGTTTGCGTACTGAATCAGCTCACCCGTCAACGCGTTACTTGCGGTTTGGCTGGACACCTGTAGCAAACCGCCGTCCAATGCGGTGAGGGTAGTTTTGAGCTCATCCGTACTCGTGCGCTGCATCAATGTGGCAGCTTGAGGATTAAGTACGAAGACCTCACCAAATGTGCGTGCCGACAGGCTTTTTGCGACGAGCTGGCTCTCGTCCATCAACACAGGCAGGTCGATTTGCTGGCTGTCGAGAGCTGCCCTCACTGCCTCTCGATCCATTTCAGGGTTGGGGTTCAGCACCCAGAATACGACATCGTCTGATCGGGTCGCGGCCAACTCAGCAAATGCGCTGAGCTGCTCTTTGTCCGCCTGACTCGACAACCCGCTCACCAAAACTGCCACAGCCTGGTAGTCACCGTAGTAACTGAGCTGGTGGAATTTCCCCTGATCATCAAGGAGCGCAAAATCGCCGATCCGCTCATTAGCGACAGCAGTATTCGTCAGCGCAAGGACCAGTGAGAGTAAAAAACCTATTCGCGCAAATTTCATAACAACTACCTATGCAAATTCGTCTTTTTGTTGACGCAGATGTTAGCCGAACGCGAAAAAAAATGCGTCGAAAATCAATGCCATTTGTAGCAACCTTCCCCGGCAATCTTTCCCGTAGTTAAGGAAAATTTATGGCCACGGACTTAGGCACTTGGTTAGTCCAACATCGATTTAAACTGGCCGTAGTCGCATTACTGGTTACCATCATCGGTGGCTGGGGCGTACAGTTCACGCGCTTCGATGGCACCAATGAAAGTCTTTTTGCTGAGGCCGACGAGTACAAGGCCGAGGTCGATCAAGCGAGAGTCGATTTTCCCTCCTCTGCGCCCCGTATAACCATGGCTTTCGAGGTTGACGGCGACATATTCAACCTGCGCACGCTAACCGCCATAGACGAACTGACACGACGCTATATTGAAATCGATTCAGCAATTGCGCTGTCTTCCATTCTCACCTATCGCGTCAGTGAAGCAGACAAAGAGATTCTGGGGCGCAGTTATTTGTTCCCTGACCTCGATGACATAACCGAGGCCGATCTCCAACAAATCAAAACCATCGCCCTCAACGATGAAGATCTGACCCAAGCAAGGCTGACATCAGCCGGCAACGTTACGCTTGCAACCATCAGCTACAGCGTGAGCGAGGATACGTCCGAGGCTCGTCTTGCAGTGGCGGAATCAGCGGTAGTACTAAGAGACTCGTTGAGGCAACAGTACCCGGAAATACGCATCTACCTCGTCGGCGGTCCAATGTTCGAGCGAGACAGCAATCTCGCTCGTGAAAAGGACAACAAAGTGCTCCTCCCCTTGGTCGTTATAGCTGGGGTGCTTTTGCTGTGGTTTTGCCTCGGATCCCTGCTCTCATCCATCGCTCTGTCTGTCGTCGCTCTGACGACTATTATCGTGACCATTGGTATCCACGCATTATTAGACATACCGCTGAATCAAATTTCACGGCTGGGGCCCGCCGTGGCGGGTATCGTCGCATTCGCCGACGGCATTCATGTGCTCTCGGTCTATGCGCAAAAAATATTGCGTGGCACGGATCGAAAACAGGCGCTGATTGAAAGCATCAACATTAACTTCAGGCCTATCGCGCTGGCGACCGTCACCACGACCATGGGGTTTTTGAGCCTCAATTTGAGCAGCGCGCCGGCCATATATGGCTTCGGCAATATCGTCGCCCTTGGGGTCATCTGGGCATTCTTCTTCACAGTGTTTCTATTGCCGGCGATGATCCTCCTCATTCCAGCCCGCAGTATCGCCAAGCCTCTGGGTGTTTCTAGCTTTATCGAAGGTGTGCTGAGTTTGGTCGCCAGGCGGGAAAAAACGCTGTTTTGGGGGTTCCTTGGCCTAATCGTCGTGACCTTGTTCATGCTCCCCCTCAACAAACTGGACAACGACCCCTTTGACTTTATCGACGAAGGGTCGGACCTGAGCGTGGTTGTGGAAATCCAGCAACGCGAATTCGAAAATGATCGGGGGCTCGCCTTCGTCGTCAGAAGTAATGAGTATTACGGCATCACGAATCGGGATTTTCTGGACAAAGTTGATGACATCGCGACACAGCTTGAAGCCGACCCGCAGATAACTTGGGTATCGACTTATACCGATTATCTGAAGCTCAGAAACAAGGCCGCGAACGATGATGACGAGGCATATGAGGTTATCCCGCAGGATCAGCTAACGGTTATCGACTACCTTGTGGGTTATCAGCTCGTCGCGGAGATCGACCCGAACCTCGGCCAGATATTCAACAAAGACTACTCCGCTATTTACCTATATGTCGCCACGTCCGGGCTCTCTGACGAGGAGATTTTGCAGCTGGCTAACAAGATCGATGTCCTGGCAGAAAATTACGCTTCCGAGAGTTTTCAGGTCACTCACGCGAATAACACTATTCTGGGGGCGAGACTGAATCAGATCATCAGCACCGAGCTATTCACTGGATTTTCTCTTAGTCTGGTCATGATCACTCTGACCATGATGATTGGGCTGCGCAGTCTGCGATATGGCCTGCTGAGTATCGCCCCCAATGTCTTCCCGATCACGATTGTTTTTGGCCTGTGGGGATTAATTGAAGGCAACCTCAGCCCCTACGTCTTGATGCTTTTAGCGGTCAGTATTGGCCTCGTCGTAGACGACTCTGTTCACGTACTCAGCAAATACAAAACTGCGAGAGACAGCGGCAAGTCGCCGGGGGAATCCATTGAAGATTCAATCTCCCTCGCTGGCAGTGCGATCACCATCACTACGCTGTGGATGTCCGTCGGCATAGCGCTGATGGGTTTTTCCAGTACGACGATTTTCCAAAACCTAACCTCGATCATCACGCCTATTATCGTCGTCGCGTTGTTCCTGGATTTGCTCTTTCTGCCATCTCTGTTGACGCGATTCGACAGCTGGATTGACCGAACCCGCCCAAGCAAAGAGACTGTTGCCACTTAAGGGGAGAAAAAGATGCTGAAATTGTGGAGTCGCAGCCTCGCTCACAGGGCGATAGGCATCGCCGGAACGACGGCTGCCCTCGCACTGAGTGTGGCCTGCTCAGATGCACCCGATGTCCAGCCCGCCGCGGCCGCCGAGGCCGATAGACAAATCGTTGATCTCGTTTTTTATAACGGTCATGTGCTCACCGTCGATGAGGCATTTAGCGTGCATCAGGTGCTGGTGGTTGATGACGGCAAAGTCATCACTAGCGGCACGCAAGAGCTGCTACAAATCTACGAAGGTGAGTCAACTATTGACCTTGCAGGCAACACGTTGATGCCGGGGTTCAATGATTCGCATACCCATCTTTCAGGCGATGCCAGGCGATACATTGATCTCAATCAAGTGGCTTCCATAGCGCAGATACAGTCCCTAGTTCGCGCGAAGGCCCAGGCGTTGGGGCCCGGTGAGTGGATTACTGGTTACGGTTGGTCCGAGGATGAACTGTCCGAACAGCGCAAACCAAACCGTTACGACCTGGACGATGCAGCCCCCAACAATCCTGTGGTGCTAACCCGCGCAGGCGCTCACAGTGCCGTGGCGTCGAGCCTTGCCTTGGCTGCCGCCAATATTACTGCTAACACACCTGATCCTGAGGGTGGTGTGATTGAGCGAGGCACCACAGGCGAGCCCAGCGGTATCATACGAGAGCGCCACAGCTTGGTTTTGGATTTGGTTCCCCCTGCTACCGAAGAGGAACTGGCCAGCAGTCTGACCGTCAATTTAAATGCTTTACTATCCATGGGCATTACGAGCATTACTGACGCGCAAAAAACGCCAGACGAATACCGGCGCTGGCAGCGCGTCTATGCCGAGCGTGCCCTGCCGCTACCCAGAGCCAAGCTGCAATTTCAGTGGTGGAATCCTGAGGCGATTGCATTGCTGCGCAAAG
>JADHNQ010000067.1 GCA_016779425.1 Pseudomonadales bacterium
TGTCCGAGGCAGCCTTTGAACAACAAAAGGCTGGTCTGATGACCCGGCTGCTGGAAAAAGACAAGAACCTCAACCAGCGCAGTCAGCGCTATTGGCAAAACCTGGCGGAAGAAAACTACGCCTTCAATACCAATCAGCAGATCGCAACACTGGTAGAGGCTCTGACGAAGGATGAGATGAAGGCTTTTCTTGAAAGCCTGAGTCAGCGCGTCGTGAGCCAGCGTCTGCTGATTTTCAGCGATGGCGCATTCAAGGACGCAGCAAGACCGGCAACGGCGAGTGCTTCTTGAGAAAAACTAGGCAGGTAAGTCCAGGCGAAACGGAGGCAGTGACTCGATGAGGGCACGCCCGTAGCGCTGGGTCACGATACGCTTGTCCAGCATTGAAATGGTGCCGTAGTCTTTTTCGCTGCGAATCAGGCGTCCGCAGGCCTGTACCAGTTTTAACGAGGCGTCCGGCACTGAGATTTCGTAAAAGGCATTGCGGCCCTGGGCTTCAGCCCACTCCGCAATGGCCTGATCGACCGGATCATCGGGCACCGAAAAAGGTAGCTTTACGATCACCACATGTCGGCAGTACTCGCCGGGCAGATCTAGGCCCTCGGAAAAACTGGCCACCCCAAATAGGTAGGATGACTGACCCTCGTCAATGCGCTGACGATGCTCCTGCAACAGCGCCTGCTTGCTGCCCTCACCTTGAACCAGCAGGCCGTCGGCAAGCGTTTTCGGTAGCCCCGAAATCACCGCATTGAGTTGCCGCCAAGACGTAAACAAGACCAGTGCAGAGACGTGCCGATTCAATAAATCGGGTATCAGAGCAATCACCTCTTCGGTGTGCGCATCAAAGTCACGCGGATCGGACTGCATGGCCGGCACATGAAAGGTCGCTACCTCCGGGTAGTTAAAGGGACTGGCAATCACGGCCGCAGATACATCCGGCTGCAGACCCACACGTTCAATAAAACGATCAAAACGTCCCAAGGCGGTAAGCGTCGCCGAGGTGCAGACCGCACCGTAACAGCGCTGCCACAGCACCTCCTGCAAAATATTGCCCGGCTCGATAGGTGCGCTGACCATTTCCACATCGTAGAGATTGCGATTCAACCAGCGAGCGTAGCGGCGGGGCCGACCGGCACCTAGGGCATAGTCTTCAAACAACGCCCGGGTCGCTAACGCGCGGCTTTGCAGTTGACCCACTGGCACGAGCCAGTCCTCTGCTTCATAGGCATTTTGCCAGTCGGCGTTGCCGGCAACGGCCTCCTGCAGCAGCTCGTGGGCCTGCTCGACCACATCGCAGAGTTTTCCTATGGAGGGCAACAAGGCCATGGATAGATCCATGAGGGTTGCTGGGATATCGCCCTGAGGAAAACGATATACCTCTCGATCCTCCTCCTTGGTCTCAAACGGTAGGGTGTTCAACCCTTCAGACAGCGCGTGTAAATGACTGGTCAGCGCTTCGGCTTCTGCGGCGGCACTGGTCGCGAGGCTGGTCAAATTCGCCGGTCGACCAAATCGCTGGGTTAGCGAGCTGAGCACCTTGTTGACGTTGTCTAGCCATTGAATCGTGCCATTCACCCGAGCATTGGTGGAAAAGTGATTCTGGGTTTTGTCGGCAATATGATGGGCTTCATCCAGAATGTAGATGCAGTCTTCGGGCTCCGGCAGCACGGCACCGCCACCCAAGGCAAGGTCTGCCAGCACCAAGTCGTGATTGGCGACGATGACATCGGAGCCTTCCAAGTGTGATCGCGCCCGAAAGAAGGGACACTGCTTAAAGAAGGAGCAGCGGTTGTTGCTGCAGCCGCGATGATCTGTGGTGACACCAGACCATGCACTATCCGACATGCCTTCGGTCCAGCTGTCGACCTCACCATCCCACTGGCCCTGGGAAAAACGATTCAGCATCTCTTGATAGAGCACCGTGTGGTCTTCATCCGTGGCGTCAAAGATGGGAATTTCTTGTTGGTCGGTGTATTTGAGGTGATCGTCGAGTCGCTTTAAACACAGGTAGCGACCACGACCCTTGGCAAGCGTGAGGCTGAACTTCAAACCCGCTCGCTCTTGAATATCCGGCAGGTCCTGAAGAATGACCTGTTCCTGCAGGGCTACCGTCGCGGTGCTCAGAACAATGGTTTTGTTCAAGCTCTGGGCGAGGGGTATGGCAGCAAGGCAGTAGGCGGCGGTTTTGCCGGTACCCGTACCCGCCTCGACCACGGCGATGCGATTCTCATCCGCAGACAAGCTGCGCGCGATTTGGGCAATCATCTGACGCTGACCGCGTCGGGGCTTAAAGTCCCGGGCCGCAAGCCAGGTGCGGTAAGCAGTTTGGATTTCGTCTTTAACGGCGTCGGTCAGGGCGGTCATAGCGCGGCACTGTGACGCAAAACCCAGGGTGAGCCAAGGAAAATAATCGAACTGACGGGTAAGCAAGATCGCACATCATCGTCTGCGCCGCGCGAACCCTTTGCGATGTTGATTGGATGCTTCTGGGTCTAACCGTCCGGGTTCCGCCCAATGAATCCTGCCATCGCAGAATCTTGGCGGCCGCAAGCGCGTTAGCCCTTCTTTTTCGGCATCACCGAAATCTCCATCGGCGCAAAGTGTTCCATATCCACATCAATCAAGTAGGGGCCATCAGCCGCCAGCGCTCTGTCCATGGCATCGCTGAAGGCCTCGACGCTGGCCACCCGTTCACCGGGCACCCCCATACTTTCGGCCATTTGTGCAAAAGCCACCTTGCCGAGGTCAGTTTCGTTAATGCGCCCGAAACGGCTTTGCTGCAGGTAGCGCAGCACCCCGTAGCCCGAGTCGTTAAACACGCAAATAATCAGGGGTACTTGGTACTGGGCACAGGTCGCCAGTTCTGTGGCGTGAAACATAAAACCGCCGTCCCCATGTACTACCAGCGCCTTTGAACCGCTGGGCTGGCTGGCAATTGCAGCACCGACGCTCATGGGAAACCCAGGACCGATAGCCCCTGAGGTTGGATTGATCGAGGTGCGCGGCGTCAGTATGGGGAACTGTTGATTACCCCAGTTATAGGCTGAGATGGTTTGATCGCGCACAAATACCGAATCTGCCGGCAGCTTGTCGCGGATGCAATCCATTACTTGGGGCCAATCTGTGCCTAGACGACCGCGCATGGCTTGGCGGATGCCCTCTCCGGCATGCAGGATCTTGTCGGTAAACTGCGCATCGTTAGCCTGCAGTTCCGACAGTTTTTGATGTATCCCCTGCAGCGCGAGTTTGGCGTCTGCAACCAAGCCAATGTGGGCGCGATGAGTTCGACCCACCATGTTGCTGTCGATGTCGATATGAACCAACTTGCCCGGCGGTGTTTGTGCCGCAAATTGTCCGTCAACGCCGACAGCAAATTTGGTGCCTATCGCTAGGGTCAGATCCGCATCGGCAATGGCCTGATACATACCCGCCGAGTTGTAGTAGTTGCCAATGCAGAGAGGGTGGTCCTCGGGAATCACGCCGCGACCGTCGACTGTCGTGAGCACCGGTATTTGCAGCTGCTCGGCCAGGGCCTGAACTTCCCCCTGAGCTTCGGCAGCAATGGCACCCCCGCCCACCAACAAAATGCGGCGTTGGGCCTGCTGCAGAGCATTTATCACCAAATCGAGCTTGCTCTCATCTGGCGCAAATTGATCGTTATCAGGCAATTGAATGCCCATGGGCGCGTTGGCGGCATATTGAATGTCGATGGGAATTTCCAGTGCACCGGGGGCTCCGCGACCGGTGTACATGTCGGTCAGTACATTTTGCAGCGCCGGCCCAAGCTGTGATGGCGCTCGGGGACTTTCAACCCTTCGACAGACTGAGGCGAGCATGGGCACCTGCTGCTCGGCTTCGTGCACATAGGCAAGGCCTTTGCCGTAAAAGCCCGTTTCTGCCTGACCGGTAATCACCAGTACTCTGGACGATCCGTACTGGGCCTCATACAGACCCGTGACCGTGTTAGACGTTCCCGGCCCCGTTGAAGCGATCATCACGCCAAGCTTGCCGCTGGCTCTGGCATAGCCATCCGCAGCATGGGTACCCGCTTGCTCATGCCGAACGTCGATGATTTGGGTTTTGCCCAGCCGATTGATGGCGTCCAGGATCGGCATGTTGTGGATACTGACGATGGCAAACACATGTTCCACATGCAGTTGAGCCAGAGCATCAGCAATTAGGTCTGCACCAGTAAACTCTTTCATATCAGCCTCCCCTAAATGACTTACCAAGATACAGGTCAATCTGGCTGCACTAAAGCACGGCGATACAGCTGTTGCGAGGCTTGGCTATTCGTCGGGGCGCGGCAGCCCTAGGATACTGCCCTGATCGCGCGCCACAGGCGCTCTGGCGTCATGGGCATATCTAGGGCGGTAATACCCATGGGTGCCAGTGCATCGATGGCGGCATTAACCACGGCGGAGGGTGCCGCGCATGCGCCGCCTTCGCCAATACCCTTGACCCCCAGGTCGTTATTGGGGTCCAGGACTTCGTGGAAGCTCACATCCATGTCGCTGATGTGCATGGCTCTGGGCATGGCGTAGTCCATCAGACTGCCGCTGAGCAGCTGACCGTCGTCGTCATACAGAGCGTTCTCCAGCAGGGCCTGACCGATACCCATGGCCACACCGCCATGCACCTGACCCGTGGCCAGCAGCGGATTGATCACCCGACCGCAGTCGTCGACAGCCGTATACCTGACGACCTCAATAGCACCGGTATCAGGGTCAATTTCCACCTCGGCCACATGAGCGCCGTTGGGAAAGGTGTAGCCACCGCCGCGATCATAGCGCAGGGTTTTGCTGAGCATGCGTCCGCCAAACTGAGGCTGTTGGGAAGCCTCGGCCACCTGCTGCAGGGAAACCTGAGCCTCGGTGCTTTTAGCGCTGAAGAGGCCGTCGGCATAGTCCACCTGCTCGACTGGCGTCTGAATTAACTCCGCGGCAATGGTCTTGGCCTCGTCCACCAAGGCGTGACCTGCCCTCTGTACGGCAACGCCGCCCATTTGCGAAGAACGCGAACCACCGGTGCCGCCCCCGAAGGCCACCACGTCGGTATCGCCCTGTATGATATTGATCGCCTCAAAATCGACGCCCAGGGTCTCGCTGAGAATTTGCGCATAAGTGGTGCGGTGACCTTGGCCATGGGAGAAGGTGCCTACCACCACATCGATTCGACCGTCTTCAGCAACACTGATCACGGCCTCTTCCTCCGGCCCACCACCGCTGGATTCCACGTAGAAACCTATGCCTCTGCCCCGAAGTAGGCCCTTTTGTGCACTGGCCTGCTGACGCTGGGCAAATCCTGCCCAGTCACTGCGGGCCAGGGCCATGTCGAGGGTGTTACTGAATTCACCGCTGCTGATCGTGACCCCGGAGGGCAGCTGGTAGGGCATATCCGAGGGGGCAATAAAGTTTCGTTTGCGAAGTTCTATGGCATCAAAACCCATTTGTCGCGCCGCAGCGTCGAGCAAACGCTCCATCACGTAGCAGGCTTCAGGCCGGCCCGCACCGCGATAGGCTCCTACGGGCATGGTGTTGGTAAACACGCAGCGCACAGAATGGTGGATATAGGGTATGCGATAGACCGAGCCGACGATCCGTCCACCCGCCATGGTAGGCACAAAGGGACCAGCGTTAGAACAGTAGGCACCGAGGTTGGCTGTCGTTTCAATGCGCACGGCCAGTAAATTGCCATCGGTATCGAAGCTGCCGGTAACCTCGGTCAAATTGTCTCGGCCATGGTTATCGCTCAAAAACATTTCTGAGCGGTCGCCCGTGTACTTGATGGGCTTATTCAGCGCCATCGCGGCGAAGGCGGCTACGCAAACCTCCGAGTGCACCTCACCGCGCACGCCGAAGCCACCGCCGGTATCCGGTGAGATCACGCGTATTTGATCTGCGGGCAACGAAAAAACCTTGGCGAGCACCGCACGCTGACCCAGGGCCCCTTGGCTTGGATTGTACAAACTAAAGCCCTCGTCCGCGGGCTCTACCAAGGTGGCCCGAGGCTCCAGCGGACTGGGCACCACGCGGTTGTTAACAAGGCTGACGCTGATCCGATGCGCGCCGTTCGCCAGCGCTTGATCAACATCGGCGGCCGAGCCCTGCTCAAAGTGCACGCACAGATTGTCGGTGCGCGTGTCGTGAATCGGCATCGTGTCCGGATTCAACGCCCCAGACAAATCGCTGCAGGCAGGCAGGTCGTCCACACTCAGATCGATGGCCTCAACCGCATCTGCCGCTTGCTCGGGCGTTTGCGCCACCACGGCCGCGATGGCCTGGCCAACAAAGAGCACTTTGTCTTCGGCTAAAATCGGTCGGTGAGGTATGAACGCCGGCTCACCTTGCGCATTTTTTAATGCAGCCCGACACGGTAGACCGCCAAGCGAGGTTAAGTCTGCGGCGGTGTAGACCGCTTCAACACCAGGTCGGCTGCGCGCCGCACTCACGTCGAGTTCGGTAATGCGCCCATGTGCGTAGGGTGACCGCAGTATGCGGATATAGAGCTGGTTCGGTCGGTTGATATCGTCGGTATATTGCCCGCCACCGGTGATCAGACGCGGATCCTCGCAGCGCGTAACGCTCTGACCGATACCAAACTTCACGATAAGGGGTCTCCAAACTTAGCGGGTGGCCTGCAGACCACGACAAATAGTCAACTTGAGCGGCTAGATTGCAGCCTCTGCCACCACAGGATTGCTCAAAAGACCAATGGGTTTAACTTCAACCTCGATCAAATCGCCGTCGTCCATGAACACTGGCGGAGTCCGGGCGGCACCCACGCCCCCGGGAGTACCAGTGACGATCACGTCGCCGGGCTTAAGCTCAACGAAGGTTGAGCAGTATTCCAAAATTTCTTCGAAGCCGTGCACCAACAAATCTGACGTGGCGTTTTGCATTACCTCGCCGTTTAACCGGGTGGTGATTTCCATGGCGTCTAGATCACCAATTTCATCCAAGGTCATCATCCACGGCCCGAAGCCGCCAGTGCTGGCAAAGTTCTTACCCGGTGTGAACTGACTGGTCTGACGCTGATAGTCCCGCACGCTGCCATCGTTGTAGATTGAAAAGCCTGCGATATGGTCTTTTGCATCAGCCGGCTTAATACGCCTGCCGCCCTTGCCGACAATGAGGGCAATTTCTCCCTCAAAATCTAACGAGGTGGATTCCAGAGGCCGCACCATGGGTGCATTGTGGCCCATTTGCGCATCCGCAAAGCGCACGAAAATGGTGGGATAGCCCTCGCCGCCACGGCCTGTCTCTTCTTGGTGGGCCTTGTAATTGAGGCCCACGCACATGATCTTTGCCGGGTCAGTAATAGTAGGCAGATACACCACATCGGCCAGAGCCAAATCGGCACTGGCACCGCATTTGGCAGCGAGATCTGTCAGAGCATCTCCGGCAATCGCCTCACGAAGCGATGAAAAGTCAGAGCGCTCGCCGGCATCAACGACGCCCTCCCCAGCAGCTGCATCACCCACCACGTAGCCAAAAGTCTCGGAACCGTCGCGCAAAAAAGAGAGCCAGCGCATTTTTCACTCCTGTCGGTTTTAGTCGAACATGATAACGCTGCGGGCAATCTCCCCGGTTTCCAGCGCAGCCATACCCTCGTTAATGTCGGACAATGCAATACGGTTGGAAATCATATCGTCCAAGTGCAGCTTGCCCTGCAGGTAAAAATCCACAAAGCGCGGCATATCAACGCGGAAGCGATTAGACCCCATCATGGAGCCTTGAATCTTTTTCTCCGCCAAGAAATCCACACCATGCAGTTCAACCATTTGGCCCGGCGGAATCATGCCAATGACCGTGGCAGTACCGCCCGGTCGCAGCATTCGAAACGCCTGCTCGGCGGTCGCCTTAAGGCCGATCGCCTCAAAAGAGTAGTGCACACCGCCGCCGGTAAGCTCCCGCACTTTCTCAATGGCCTCACCATCGCTGGCATCGACCACATCAGTGGCACCGAACTTACGCGCCAGCTCGAGTTTTGAGGACACCATATCCACGGCAATGATGCGTGAGGCACCAGCCAGTGCCGCGCCATTGATTGCAGACAGGCCAATACCGCCGCAGCCGATGACTGCTACGGTTGATCCCGGCTCGACCGCGGCTGTATGAATAACCGCCCCAACACCCGTGGTAACCCCGCAGCCAATCAATGCGGCACGATCCATGGGCATGTCCTTACGAACTTTGACCAGCGCGTGTTCGTGAACCAGCATCATCTCGGCAAACGACCCCAGTTGCGCAAAGGGTGTGAGGGGCTGATCGTTTTGACTGATGCGTGGCTCCTCGTCACCGCCGCGGCTCATCTCAGGCTCTTGGCAAAGCGATAGGTGGCCAGTCACGCACTGTTCGCAGTGACCGCAAAATACCGACAGGCAGGTTATGACGTGGTCGCCGGGCTTGACGTAGTGCACATCGCTGCCGACCTGCTCAACAATGCCCGCACTCTCATGACCCAACACCATGGGCAGCTTGCCGGGATAACTGCCGTTGAAAAAATGCATGTCGCTATGGCAAATGCCGGCGGCCTGCGTGCGTATAAGAACTTCTCTTGGGCCGGGCTTGGAAACCGTAACTTCCTCAATCTCCATCGGCACATTCACTTCACGAAATACTGCTGCTTTCATGGCAACTCCCCATCACCTGAATTGACGTTTGAGTGTGCCATAGCGGCTTGGGCAAGAGAATATGCGATGGGTCATATGGCGCTCTTTCCTTGCGTGGGCAAAAAGAAAAAGCGCCCGATGGCGGGGTGCTTTACTGGCGGGCCTTCAGCGTCGCGATCATTAGACCGCGCTGATGTGCTGGGACGGGGAGGCTGCCTGTGGCTAGGTTTCTAGCGAGCCCAAGTCCGAGGCGACAATGGCGCGAGCGGCGTCCATGGCTGCACGCATTCCCGTGGCGTCTGCAACTCCCTTGCCTGCAATATCGAAGGCGGTGCCGTGATCCACTGAGGTGCGCACCATGGGAATGCCCAGGGTAGCCGTGGTGGATTCGTGGAAGTTATGTACCTTAATCGCGATATGACCTTGGTCATGATAAAGCGCTAGCACCACATCAAATTCGCCAGCTATGGCTCGGTTAAACACCGAGTCAGCGGGTAGCGGACCGGTGGCATTGATACCTGCTTCCTTGGCATTGGCAACAGCGGGCATCAGTTCATCGATTTCCTCGCGCCCAAGTAACCCACCCTCGCCACCATGAGGATTCAGGGCGGCCACGGCGATACGCGGCTGCATCAAGCCCCATTGAGTTAGGGTGTTGTGAATAAGATGCAGCTTGCCCAGAACCTGCTCAGCAGTCACAAATTCCACGGCCTTGGCGAGAGATTTATGAGTCGATAAGTGCACGACCCGTAATCCGGGCGTCATCAGCATGGTGGCAGTTTGGCTAACACCAGCCAGACGGGCGAGAATTTCCTGGTGACCAATATCGTTCACATAGCCAGCGGCGTGAATGGCTTCTTTGTTTATGGGGGCCGTCACCATGG
>JADHNQ010000068.1 GCA_016779425.1 Pseudomonadales bacterium
CTGATCGGCGGCATGAGTTGGGAAAGCACGACCATCTATTACCAACTCCTTAACCGCATCGCGCGCGAGCGTTTGGGTGGCCTGCATTCAGCAGATCTCCTGCTTCGATCCTTTGACTTTCACGACATCGAGAGGCTGCAAACAGCCGGCGACTGGCACAGTCTGACCCGGATGATGATTGATGCAGCCAAAGGGCTTGAGGCGGGCGGCGCAGGATGTTTACTGATTTGCAGTAACACCATGCACAAGATGGCCCCAGAGGTGCAGGCTGCTGTCGACATACCACTGCTGCACATAGGCGACGCCATCGCCGCTGCAGTCCATGACAGCGGCGCCATACGCCCACTACTCCTGGCCACCCGCTTTGCCATGGAACAAGATTTTTACCTCGGCTATTTGCGCGAACGCCATGGTATTCATGCGGTGGTGCCAAAAGAGCGGGATCGAATGGAAGTGCATCGGGTGATCTACGAAGAGCTGTGCCAGGGCAAGGTGTTGGATTCGTCCAAGCGAGCCTATATTCAAATCATCGACAGGGCGTGTAGCGACGCCGACGCACCTGCCGATAGCGTGATTTTCGGCTGCACCGAAATCGGCCTGCTGATCACTCCGGGCGACTTTTCATTTCCCGCCTTCGACACCACAGTACTGCATGCCGAAGCAGCGCTGACGATTGCCGGGTATTAGTCGACTGCGGATCCATTTGCTGTCTTCGCTGGGTCGTTCCCCTGCTTAAACTCATCGCGCCTATAGGGGCTACATTGCTGACTCGACGAGCGAACCGAAAAGTTCTACGAAGTTCGCTCTACCGCACAAATTTCGCCTGTGACCCATCGCTAAGCCTAGAAATCTGCGCTATCTTTATAAGTTAAAAGAATTAGGAGGAGGTTCGATGAGCGAAGCGATAGATACCACAGCAGGAACCACATTAGAGAACACTGCAGCGCCGGAATTTATTCGCCCTGGCAGCGAGCAGGACCACAGCAAAAAAGGACCCATTCCAGCGGCGTCCGATGTTCCTTTAGATGAGATCAATCCGGTGTGGAATCGCTTGTTTAGCGAAAACCGCATGCTCGAGTATTTTGAGCGCCTGCGACGTGAAGACCCAGTGCACTTCAACGAAACGGAGGTGGCCGGTCGCTACTGGTCGCTAACCCGCTACGACGAGATTAAGGCGGTAGACACCGATCATAAGAATTTCTCCAGTGCCCACGGTATTACGTTGGGCTTTCCAATCGACCAGCCCCTACCAGAGGGTGCCCTCGACGTCAGCATGTTCATCGCCATGGACCAGCCGAAGCACGACGTGCAGCGCAAGACGGTTTCTCCGGTGGTATCCACGCGGAACTTGGCGGGTATGGAAGCACTCATTCGCGAGCGCACTTGCGAAGTACTGGACTCACTACCCGAAGGTGAAACCTTCGATTGGGTCGATACCGTATCCATCGAACTGACTACGCGCATGCTCGCCACCTTGTTTGATTTCCCCTACGAAGACCGGGCAAAGCTAACGCGCTGGTCCGACGTGGCTACCGCCGTACCTGGTGGTGGTGTGATTGATACCGAAGAGCAACGACGCGAAGAGCTCATTGAGTGCTTGGTATGTTTTACGCAAATTTGGGAAGAGCGCAAAAAAAATCCCACGGGTGATTTGGTTTCGATGCTCGCTCACGGCGAAGACACCAAGGACATGGAGCCGATGGAATTCCTCGGCAACCTGATTCTGTTAATCGTTGGCGGTAACGACACCACACGTAACTCGATGTCCGGCGGCGTACTGGCTCTGAACCAGTTCCCCTCCGAGTACGAGAAGCTGAAAAAAGACCCTTCATTGATCCCCAATATGGTGGCCGAAATCATTCGCTGGCAGACACCACTGGCCTACATGCGCCGCACTGCCAACAACGATTGCACAATTGGCGGTAAGGACATCAAGGCAGGCGATCAAATGCTGATGTGGTACCTGTCGGGTAACCGCGACGAGAGCGTATTTGAGCGCGGCGAAGACCTGATCATCGACCGTCAAAACGCGCGCAACCATCTGTCATTCGGTTTCGGTATCCATCGCTGCATGGGTAACCGACTGGCCGAGATGCAGCTGCGCGTGCTGTGGGAAGAAATCATGGAGCGCTTCGAGAACATCGAAGTGGTCGGTGAGGTTGAACGCACGTTCTCGTCTTTTGTAAAGGGCTATACGTCGCTGCCAGTGCGGGTAACCCGCAAGTAGTGCACTGCGCACTTGCCTAGGGCACACAGATGTTGCGTTAGGTCGCCTTAGAGACAAAGTTCCAGCAGGCAAAGCCCCAGCAGGCAGAGTCTCAGTAGGCAAAAATGAGCGCGAGACTTTCTCGCGCTTTTTCGTTTGAGGGGAAATCTTTGTTGTCTATCTTTCGACGCTCGCTGCGTCCATGCTTTCGAGTACTTATTGCCTTGGTTGCGCTCATCGCCCAGCAGGCATCAGCGCAACCAACGTTAGAGTCCCAGGCCTTGCCAGAACTTCCAGTGCTCGATGGCATTGTGCTATCCGAGCCGATTTGGCAGAGCCTAACGCCTGCCACCAACTTTCAGCAGGTTCAGCCCAACGAGGGTGCGCCTGCCTCGGCTGATACACAGGTACGTGTTGGCTTTTCTAACGACACCCTCTATGTCGCCGTGGTCTGCTTTGATGAAGATCCAAGCAGTTTGATCGTCGCGGACAGTCGGCGTGATGCAGACCTAAGTGACCTCGACAGCTTTCAAATGATCATCGACGGTTTTCAAGATCGTCAAAACGGCTTTGTGTTTGGTACGACTCCCGCGGGTGGTCAGTATGATGGACAAGTGACCAAGGGCAGCGGCGGTGGTTTCGGCTCCTCTGGTTTCAACCTGAACTGGGATGCCTCTTGGGAGGTTGCGACGCATATCGGTGAGTTTGGCTGGAGCGCGGAGTTTGCGATTCCTTTCAAGTCGCTGCGTTACCGAAATCAGGGTGCACAAAGCTGGGGAATCAATTTTCAACGTAATATCGCCCGCCGGGACGAAGTAGCGTACTGGTCGCCCCTACCACTTCAATACAATTTATACCGTCTCTCGGAAGCGGGAACCCTCACGAATATGGCGCCGCCAAGCCAGCGTTCGGTAAAGGTGACTCCCTATGTGTTGGGCACCCTTGATCGTGGCGGTAACGCGGCCCCGGGAACTCATAACGACATGGAGTTGGGTTTTGACGCCAAAATCGCGCTTACCCCCAGCCTAACCCTGGATGCGACTTACAACACTGACTTTGCTCAGGTAGAGGTCGACGAAGTGCAGGTGAATCTAGATCGCTTCAGCATTTTCCTGCCAGAAAAACGACCGTTCTTTTTAGAGAATGCAGGTCAGTTTTCGGTTGGGGACCCTGGTGAGGTAGAGCTGTTTTTCAGCCGTCGCATCGGTCTGGATTCTGATGGTCAACAGCAACCAATCGACGCCGGAGCAAGGCTGTCGGGCAAGGTCGGCAGCTCGACCAATATCGGTGTCATGCATATGCAGACCGGAGATTCAGAGAACGGCATTGCGGGCGCAGACTTCAGCTTGCTGCGCCTTAGCCAAGAATTCGCCAACCGTTCTTCGCTGGGGGTTCTCTTCGTCGACAAGTCTGCGGATCTTGCTGGTGATGACAATCAAACCTATGCCGTAGACGGTAAGCTGGGCGTTGGCGACGCATGGACGCTTTCTGGCTATGCCGCCAAAACCGACACGCCGGGATTATCCGGTGATGACCAGGCCATGCGTGTTCGCGTCGATTACAATTCTCAGCCCCTCGACACGTTTTTGAGCTACGCCAAGGTCGGCGACAACTTCAATCCCGAGGTGGGGTTTTTGCGTCGTAAAAACTACGAAAAAATTTCCTCCATGATTTGGCATCGACGTCGGATGAATGATCGCTGGGGGCTATTTGAGCTGCGGCCTCATGTGTTTTATCAGGGTTATCAGGACGACACCGGATTTTACGAATCAGGCTTCTTGCATGTCGACAATCACTGGGAGTGGACCAGTGGCTTTGAGGTGCACACGGGCATTAACTTCACTCGCGAGGGCGTGAAAGAACCTTTTGAGATCAACGAGGGAACCTTTGTCCCCGTCGGTGAATATGATCACAAAGAATCTCAAATCGTGGTGATGACAAATCCGAGAAAAGCGCTCAGCGGTTCCGTGACCTCGCGAATTGGCGGATTCTATGGCGGCGATCGAAATTCCACGGAATTTAAAGCGAGCTACCGATTAGCCGAGGCCTTTACCAGCGACTTAAGTTGGAGCAATAACCGAATTGAGCTGCCGGTGACCAATGGCGACTTTGAGGTCAACGTGGCTAGGCTGCGCCTATCATATTCATTCAGCCCAAAGATATTGCTGCAGACGCTGGTTCAGTATGACGACCGCAGCGATGCTACCGCCTTGAACCTGCGTTTTTCTTGGCTGCAAACAGCAAATTCCGGCCTGTACATTGTCTATAACGAACTTGATAACGATGAGTTCATCGGGCCGCTAGAGAAGCGCCGAGAAGTTGCTATCAAATACTCGCGCATTTTGGATGTGCTCTAAACACCTACTCCTCAAAGCAAACGATTACGGCAGCATTGGCCATAACGATGACATCACCCAGGGCCGAGCCCGGTGTATGGTCGTTGGCGGCAGGCACATCCAGACCGCCGACCACGCATTCAACGCTCACGCTGCCATAGGGTAACTCCGCGGCCACGGCATCCTTATCAACTTGATGCGGTTCGGCGACGCCAATGCGTACCGTAATTTGCATATCTTTGGGCGACTTATCCAGCGCGCGAAAAAAATTTAGGCTGGAATGTCTGATGGCGTCAGACACCGCTCGCTTGGCTGCCTTGGTGTAGTCGCGGCCATGCACATCGGCGCCCATGCCCATTTCAGTTACGTATCGAATCAGTGCCACAATCAGGCCCCCCGAATTTAGGTTCGTCTAACACTACCTGAATTTGGCATAAACACTGGACTTCAACCTGTCGCTTTGATCCTGAAAAAGGAGCAGTTGCACTAGCGACGACATGGCGATTTCCAACGTACAATCCGCGGGTTTCGAATTTCGAGTGCGCCCGGGTTTGGAAAGTTCAATCTGTTCTGGGTCAATCTGGGATGCGCTGCAGGCTGGTATCGAACCCGTCAAAGGTTTTTCAGCAAAAAAGTGTCAACAGCGTACTTGGTTGTTGCCGGTTTGGAACAACCCTTCACCGATTTGAAAGCAGGCCAAGGGCAATTGACGCCAAATCGACAAGTTGAGAACGAACATAGGACTTAACCGACAGGGTTAGCAGGGAATGAGCAGGAAAGAGGAAGCTAAGTGAATCACGAATTACAAATCCTAGACGGCAGCATGGGAGCCGAGCTGATAGCGCGCGGGCACACGCCGCGAACGGGTCTTTGGTCTGCCAAGGCCTTGCTCGACGTGCCTCAGGCCGTAGTACAGGTGCACGATGACTACATCGCCGCGGGTGCCAGCATCATCACGACCAATTCCTATTCCACTATTCCAAGCTACCTCGCCAAGGCCGACATGGCCGAGAGTTACCTAGATCTGACCGAAGTGGCGGCCAAATTAGCGCGACAGTCAGCGGACACTGCACTATCGCCTGTGCGTGTTGCAGGGTGCTTGCCGCCCTTGGACGAAAGCTACCGCCATGACCTAGTGCCCGGAGACGCCGAGTCCCGCGAGATTTACAGTGAATTGGTAAAAGTGCTCCTGCCTTATGCAGACCTTTACCTATGCGAGACCATGTCCTGTGCCCGAGAAGCTGCCAATGCGTCCTATGCTGCACGCACATTCGACCCCGAAAAACCCCTATGGGTTGCTTGGACGCTCCATGAAACACCCGGTATGGGGCTGCGCAGCGAGGAATCCCTACAGCAGGCGCTGGAAGCCGTGATGCCGTACGAACCAGACGCGTTTTTGTTCAACTGCACATCGCCTTCAGCCATATGCGCGGGCATAGAAGCGTTGGCGGCCCTTACTGACAAACCGATCGGGGCCTATCCCAACAGCTACCATGTGCCAGCGGGCTGGACGTTGGACAACGATAAACCGGTTGAGCATCGCGATATGACCCAGGACGACTTCATTGGCTTTGCGCGTGAGTGCCGTGACAAAGGCGCGTCCATAATTGGTGGGTGTTGCGGCGTTGGGCCGTCGCATATTGATGCGATGGTGAAAGATTTTGGCTTAGCCTAGCCGTAACTAACTAAAGTAAAAGTCGACGCGCAGCTGGCGTCGTTGATGTCGTTGATGTCGTTGAAAAAGAGGGGACTATGGAAAACCAACAAGTACTGATTGATCGGCTACCGTCGGGCAAGTTACAGGCAAGTGATTATCGTCTGACCGACGCTCCCATGCCTGAGGCAGGAGAGGGTCAGGTGCTGATCAAGACCCAAGCCTTTGCGATTACCGCAGGGACTCGTGCGGGACTACAGGGTAGCGCCAGCTACGCGGGCGCACCAGCGGCTGGTCGGGTGATGAACGGCACCGGTGTCGGCGAAGTCGTAGCCTCCAACGTCGATAGTATCAACGTCGGGGACCGGGTTACTGCGCCCACAGGTTGGCAGCAATATGTTGCCCTTAACGCAGAGCATGTGACGGTGATCGCTGCCGATCATGACCCAATCCATTACCTTGGACCCATGGGAGTGAACGGACTGACCGCCTATTTTGGATTGCTCGATGTGGGCAAACCTAAAACTGGAGAGACCGTTATGGTCTCCGCCGCCGCAGGGTCTGTGGGCCATATGGTTGGCCAAATGGCGAAGATTCAGGGCTGTGAGGTGGTAGGCGTCTGCGGCAGCGATGACAAAGGCCGACTGCTGGTAGAACAGCTGGGCTTTGACCGCACCGTGAACTATAAGGACGCGAATTATCGGCAAAGCCTGAAAGAAGCCACCCCCAATGGGGTCGACGTCTACTTCGATAATACTGGCGGCATGATTCTAGGCTCTGCCTTGTTCCGAATGAATGTCGCTGGCCGCATTGCCTGTTGTGGCGTGGTATCCCAGTACGATACCGATACCCCTGAGCCGGGACCCAAGGGCGTGCCGGGCTTGCTGGTAAACAAGCGCATTACCATGCAGGGCTTTTTGCTTTTCGATTATGAGGCGCGTTACGCCGAAGCGAGAAACGAGATTTATGCCTGGCTGACCAGCGGCAAAATGACGAGTCTGCAGGACGAGGTTAGTGGGCTGGCTGCGGCGCCAGAGGCCTTCGTCGATCTGTTGTCTGGCGGCAACGTAGGCACCCGCATCGTGCGCTTGGACCAATAGGCGTGTGCCGAAAAGGCCTGGGCTTTCTACAGCCTTTTTTTCTGACAGTTGCGCTATTGTGCACGCTGTCGGGTGCCCAAGGGCAGGCGCTGACCGCCTCCCAGTTGCAGCAGATAAAACAAGCCTGCGAAACCTTGGTTTTGGACTACGCCAACCATCGTGATCAGTCACGTGGCGAGAAGCTCGCCCAGCTGTTTACAGAGGACGCAG
Source organism: Pseudomonadales bacterium (assembly GCA_016779425.1). Taxonomy (GTDB): domain Bacteria; phylum Pseudomonadota; class Gammaproteobacteria; order Pseudomonadales; family Azotimanducaceae; genus UBA4421. The sequence goes on from JADHNQ010000068.1 coordinate 7,507, forward strand.
AGCTCTCGGTCAATGGCCAAACCTTTGTCGGCCGAGAAGCGCTGCGCAACAGGTTTAGAGCCCCGGCTGCTCAAACGTTCCGCCACATGATGAGCAATGTGCGAATCACCGTGACCGACGAGTCCCAGGCCACCGGGGTAAGCTATGCGCTGATCTTTGCCGGCGCGATTGATCCGCTGAATCCTGGTGCGCCAATCGTAGTGTCCAACTTTTTAGCCATGGGCGAGTACCACGATACTTTTGAGTTTACCGACGCCGGTTGGCGCATCGCATCGCGCCGATTTGTGCCGGTATTTCTGTCTAACGCCCAGTGAACACTGGCATACACCCAGTCGATCTGGGGGTAATAGCCATCGTGATGCTGGGCGTCACTTGGGCCGGGCACCGCCTCAGCGGTCGTATTCACGATCGCAGGAGTTTCTTTCAAGCCGACGGCACCATGCCCTGGTGGGCCGTGTCCGCCAGCATCATCGCAACGGTGGTAAGCGCGGTGACCTTCGTCTCCGTGCCAGCAGCGGTATTCGCTCCAGAAGGAAACCTTACATACTTTCAGGTGATTCTTGGACTGGCTCTGGGCAAGGTCGTGGTCGCAAGACTTTTGGCGCGACCGTTTTATCTCAGCCAAAATCTGGCCACCAGTTACGAGTACATTGGTGCGCGTATTGATGCGCGAACGGGCCAGTTTTCCATGGCCCTTGGTCTGCTGCTCAACACCATCAATGCAGGCGTCAAACTTCTGACAGCGAGTTTGGTACTCGACGTGATCAGCGGCTGGGGTCTGGCGGGCTGCGCCGCCTTCATTGTCAGCGTTAGCGCACTCTGGGGTGCCTTGGCCGGCATTAAAACCGTGATCTGGACCGACTTTCTGCTCTTCCTGCTGTTTGCGGCAGGAGCGGTATTTGCCCTGCTCTACATGCTGGGCGACATTACCATGAGCCTGCCCGAGGCAATTGTTTGGCTGGATGCGCAGGCCAAGCTGGTGTTATTCGATTTTGATACGCAAATGAGTAAGAGCAGTACCATTTGGGCCGGCGTGATTGGTGCGGTCTTTTTAAGCGTCGCGCAAGGCAGCAGCCAGGGTACCTGGCAGCGTGTAAAAGCGTGCCGCAGCGTAGAGGATGCACAAAAAGCCTTCGACTTTGCGGCACTTTTTTATGTGGTTCACCTGCTGATTCTGGGCGTGGGTCTTGCCCTCGTGGTGTTCTATGCCGAACGGGGTATTCCCGAGACCCTGGCGGCTAAGCTGGCTACCGAGCCCGATCGCATATTCCCCTACTTTATTGCCACCGAATTGCCCGTGGGGATTTCTGGTTTATTCATTGCCGCCATATTTGCAGCGGCAATTTCAACCCTAGACTCCGGTCTTGCAGAGGCTTCGGATTTGACGGTGAATCATCTCTATGCGCCAGTGCGCAGCGGACACTCAGAATCTCACTACCTCTTGATGTCGCGCTTGTTTATGGCGCTTTGGGCCATCGTGTTTTTCTGTCTTGCACTGTTCTTTGCAAGGTACTCTGCCCAAGGCCTGCTGCAACTCACCTTCAAGCTACCCAACTACATTTACGGAGCGATATTCGCCACCATTTTGTTGGCCCGGGTTGGTATTGGCTCCCTGGGTTTGATTCTGTGGGGGTTCCTCGTGGCCTGTGCTGTCGTAGCCTTGCTGTCGCTGCAAGATGTCGCATTTTTTTACTGGTGCCCGATCTCAGGTGGAGCAATGTTTCTCTTTGTCTGGGTCATGGACCGCCGTCCATTCGAATGGTCTGGCATTGCAGTTCACAAGATCAGTTAGGGATGCTTCACAACCAGGCTAATTGATGTGCTCAACGCAGGGGACGGTCATGCCGCAT
>JADHNQ010000069.1 GCA_016779425.1 Pseudomonadales bacterium
GGCAGTACGTAGAAGAAGTGGATGTCTTCGGCATCGCCAACAAAATCCATCAGTGTCACAGTGGTAGGGTCGAAGACATCGGTTTCCGTTTCGAGCTCCCAACCTACGAAGTGCTGCAGCAAAATATCCTTAGGTAAAGGTGCGGGTCGTGTGTCAAAGACTGTTTTGGCTCGCCAGGCGTTGCTCTCGCCGGTAATTTCAACCTCGGCGCTGCTGACGCTAACGCTCCTGGCTTTTTCGCCAAGTTGCAGCGTGACGCTTTTACTAGCGTCTATTTCGCGCCGAGCAATGTCATAAAACCGACCGCTGTCCACGCAAACGTAGGGGATATTCGCGCGACTGACCTGGGTTTTGCCATTCCACGAAACAGACCACTGGGACCATTGGTGGGTGATTGCTGCATCAAAAGGCGTGCTCGCGTGCTGCCAGTAGCACCATGTTTTGTCCCGCAGGTATGCGTCTCTCGGTTCAACGACCAAGGTTTGGTGTTGATTCGCGGGCTGAGAGGCATTGAGTGATGCGATGTGATGAGCCAGCGTCAAACCGGTCATTCCGCCCCCCAGAATGACTACGTCGAAATCGCGCGCCTGACTCATGAGGATGAATCAGGCGGTAAAACGACGTTGATCAAGCGCCTCGTGCAGGTGCTCTGCGTGTTGAAACTTTCCGACCTTTAAGGTGCTCGAGCCTTCGCGCATGCGCTGCATGAACAGTCCGGCAATCAATAGACACTTACGTTCGGTGGAGACGATAGTCCGCTGCTGCCAATATGCGGTTTGATTGCGCGCCACTTTCTCACCAATTGCCTGATACAGGCGCGCGGCGACTTTTATCGCCTGCCGCACAGAAGGCGGCAGGTAACCGTAGCCCAAGGCTGCACTGGCATAGTATTCATCCGCAATGGCAAGCATACGCAGCGCGCCCTGGTAGGCGCTGCTGCGATGGGCCTCGTCACCTTGCGCCAAGCCTTCACAGCTGACTGCTGTATCTAACAGGGTGCCGGGCACATATAGCCGGTCTCGCGCGGCGTCTTCCAATATATCCCTGGCAATATTTGTAATCTGCATCGCGACGCCAAGATCAACGGCGAAAGGGTAAGCGCGCTTGTCCTGCACGCCAAAAACATGGCACATCATCAAGCCCACCGTGGAGGCCACCCCGTAGGCAAAGCGCACGAGCTGGTCCACGTCTGCCAGAGCCCGCGGATACTGGTCTTCAATCAGGGTGTCGACGAAATCCAGTAGAAGGGTTGTCGGGATTTCAAAGTCTTGCTGCAACTGCAGCATGTCGTTTATGACCGGGTCATCGCTGTTACCGCTGCAGATTTGTTGTCGAATGCTCACCAGGGTGTCGTGATTGACCCCAGCAGGGGACGCGTCGGCCAGGTCATCTAGCTGTCGACAAAACGCGTACAGTCGCGCGACAGCATCGTAACGTGCTCTTGGCAGGAAGCGCGCGGCTAGGGCGAAGGTCTTAGCGTTGGCGGCAAACGTGCTTTTGGCAAATTCGAGTTGTTCAGTCATGACATCGCCGGGGTTAGTTCAGGGCAGTCTTGGTACAACAATTCTTCGATGACCTTCGCCGAGCTGATAACGCCGGGAACGCCGGCACCGGGATGTGTGCCAGCCCCAACGAAGTACAAATTTTCGAAATCCTCCGCGCGGTTATGAAAGCGGAAGAAGGCCGACTGGGTAAAGATAGGCGCGATCGAAAACCCTGCGCCCCACTGGGATTGATACTGCTGAGCAAAGTCCGTGGGGTCAAAGTCAAAGCAGACCTCAAGGTGATCTCGCAGGTTAGGCAGCACGCGGTCTTCCAAAATATCCAGCACTCGCTCTTTTACCTGTGCCTTAACACCGTCCCAGTCGTCGCGCTTCAGATTCGGAACTGGCGCAAGCACATAAAATGCATCCTTGCCTTCAGGTGCCAGCGCGGGATCCGTCGCCGTTGGTCGATGCAGGTACAGGCTCAGGTCATCACCCACCTCGCCGCCGTCAAAAATACGCTGCAGCAGTTCCTGGTAGGTATCACCAAAAATAATGGTGTGATGTTCGACGTCGTCATATTTGCAGTCGGTACCAAAGTACAGCACATAGAGACCCATGGAATACTTCAGGCCATCGATACGTCGGTCCGTCCAGGTCTTGCGATGGGCGGAATCAATCAGGTTTTTGTAGGTATAGGCAGGATCGCCATTGCAAATGATCTTATCCGCCTCGAGTGTCGAGCCATCCGCCAGTACGACGCCGGTGGCCCGGCCTTGGTCGATTTGTATTTGCGTAACGGTCTGATTGAGTCTGATATCAATACCTTGCTCGACCATGAGCCTGCCTAGGGCCTTAACCAGCGCGCCGGTGCCACCCCGTGGAAAGTGCACGCCCCAGCGGCGCTCAAGGTAGTGGATTAGGGAATAAATGCTCGTGGTTGAGAACGGATTCCCACCAACCAGGAGTGGCTGGATGCTAAAAGCTCTGCGCAGCCGATCATCTTTGAGGTAGCGCTTGGTGAATTGCCAAACCGTCCTGTAGCAGCCAAGGCGAATCAGATCCGGCACCTGCTTAAGCATGAACCACAGCTTATTAAAGGGTACGTGGGCAAGCTGACTGAATCCAACATCGAAAATCTTTTCAGAATGGGCGAGCAGCTTTTTGTAGCCGTCGACGTCTGCGGGATTGATACGTTCGATCTCTCGCAGCGTGTCATCGACGCTGCCGCCGTAGTTTAAATGCGAGCCATCGTTGAACTCGTATCGGTACCAGGGCGTGACGGGCAAGATTTCGACATAGTCCTCAATCTTGCGATCAAATAGCTCAAACAGCTCATCGAACAGAAAGGGCGCGGTAATCACGGTGGGTCCGGCGTCAAAGACGAAGCCATCGCGCTCAAAAGTTTGGGCGCGACCGCCAAGTTGATCCAAGCGCTCTATGACGGTGACGTTAAAGCCCATCTTGCGGGCACGCAGGGCGCTTGCAAGACCGCCAAAACCGCTGCCAATGACGATGACATGTTCGCTCATACGGCTTCCATTCTGGCTGTAACACGGGGTGAGTATTCAGAATAGCGAGGGACTGCATTTACTGTCAGGGCAAGCTTCTGTGACAAACGCTGACCGATAAATTGCTCTACCACTCGGGCCACTGCCTGATCGAGAAAGGTCGTTTCATAGCGAGCATTTGCCACCGCGGTATCTAACCAGCGCTGGCACTCTAGCGTAGCTTTAGTACGCATGTCTGTTTTCTTTATCAGCGTTTGAAACGGATCCACATGGGGAAACAACATGCTGCAGGCAGCGACGGGTGCGGTGATAACGCGATTTTGCATGTCCTCATCGTCCGCCAGTTTGCTCGGCAGCGCGTAGGGTTTGAGGTCGTCGAGAATCTGATAGGCAAGCCCAAGCTGTTCGCCACAGCGACGGGCGGCAAGGGCACCTGTGGCATCTTGCCGGTTGAATAGCGAGGCGAACTGTAGCGGCAGGGCAAGCAGAGCACCGGTTTTGTTAACTGCGACGTTGACATAGAAGGCTTCAACATCGCTGCAGGTTTGATTCGTAAGCTGTAGATGTTGTCCTGACGCGGCACGGCTTACGGATTCAGACAGGGCAACGATCAATGTGCCCTTGATGTCATCAATATCCGGCGCTTCGGCGATGGATCGAAATGCCGCGGCAACTAGATGATCGCCTAATAAAAGTGCCGCATCTGCGCCGAATTTATGCCATACCGTAGGAAGGCCACGTCGACGATTGGTTTTATCCTGAATATCGTCGTGGACGATAGAGGCCTCGTGTATCAGCTCAATTGCGGCAGCAGCGTGTACGAGGGCCGGAATGTTTTGTATGTGGGGGGTTGCAGCGAACAGTAATTGGGAGCGAGTGCGCTTGCCTGGGGAAGAAAAATGGTGCCGTGCTGCCTCTGCTAGCGTGTCGGCCTGTTGACTGTAGCGCGCGATGGTATGCTCAAGAGCGAGTTGGTAATCTTGCATGGCTTCCCCCTACCAACAGAGTGAGTGAATTCTAAGGGTCGTATTAGGATAGCCCGACAGAAGAAGTCAGACAGATAGGGTCCGAATGCACCTGTCAGGTGAGATGGGCGGGCCGTAAGACCCACCCATCACGCCCTGGTGTGTTACGCGCTCTCCGAAGAGGCCGTAGCAGCAGTCCAGATCACAACACCGAATGCAATCTTGTTAACGAAGTCAGCAAGGTTGTAAACAATGTTAAGAGCATCAGCACCACCGTCGCCGCCAGCACCCAGCACATAACCAATTGGGTAAATAGCCCAACCAACGGTTACGATTAAGCGCAAAGCATTGAATGCGGTTTGGCTTGCAGCTGTTCCGTTAGCAGCACTGATCTGGCTCGCTTCACCAAAGAAGATTTCGTAGATGATGTAGAACCAGCCAGCCATACTGATGACGAATGCCAACCAGTAGTTCATTACGCCCAGTTCGCCCAGGTAGCCGAAGATCAACATCACGAGGGATGCAATCAATAGCTTCCAGAACAAAGCAGCGCGAACCACTGCGATTGCTGCAAGAATCAAGTAAAACTCTACAATTTGCAGCGGCACCGTTAACAGCCAGTCGACATAACGGAACACCAATGGGCTTTCACCCGTGCTGACCCAAACTCCTCGCATGTAGAAGTAGTGGATTGCAGCGATACCGGTCACCATGGCGGCAACCGTCAATGACGTTTTCCACTTGCCTTCCGCGCGGTCGCGTTCAACAGTGAAAAAGTAGGTAGCGGCAACCATGGCCGCAGAAATGATCCAGAATGAGACACCAACGTAATCATCCGGTTTCAGATCCATTCCTCTCTCCTTAACGTTAAGTTATCGATTGTCCTACGTACCCGCATTCGCAGACCCCAAATGCCTAAATCCCTAACAGCACCTCGAGGCTGCTACAGGGGTAGAGACAGCAGGTTTGGCGAACGTCAAACAACCGCTCCATCCAAAATTCGTCGATCTTGACCACTCGACTGCGGGAAAACTGGTGCTTGCTGTGAGCGCCGAGCTGAAGGGTTCACTGAACCCGTCGAGACACTGCCAAAACATCCAAAACCTAGGTCAAAGACGGAGCACTCCAAGCCGGATTAGGTTAGGTGCGCCGGAATGAACGTGTCGTGAAAGTATATGGTCTAGATTTTGTCGTAATTTGAATTAGCGTTGCTTGGTGAGTACCGGCTGGGTAATGACGGCTTGGTAGTGAAATCTTGTAAAACTATGAAAAATATAGGAAATAAAGCCCTATGTTGCAGAGTTTATAAGGTGCTCTGTCAGCTTTCGAGGCTTTTCGAGTGCTGCAGAAGTGGATTCGAAATATGGAGGCTTAGTGGAAATTTGATCTAAAAGGTGACGAGGCTGGCTTTTTTCTGCGCGGCCCCAGGTGGACGTAGGGTGCGGCATCTTGAGTCAGATACAACAGCCCTGAGTTTCAGACGCTACCTGCTGCGATTTTTACGAGATCCGTGCCTTTGCATCACGGTTTTCTTGTCAGCCCGCCCGGCTTGTGAACGTCGGACTCCTGCGAACTGCGCCTTGGCGAAACGCACGGCGGTCAGATGATCGACGATGGGTTCCGGATAATGCTCGCCGATCTGGCAGCCGGCGGCCAGTTGTTCCATGGCAGAAGCTTCCCAGGGAGCATGAATGCGCAAGTTATCGAAACCAGCACATTCTGGCACCCAGCGGCGGATGAACCCTCCGTCGGGGTCTTGGTCCATAGACTGCTTAACCGGGTTGTAGATACGCAGAGTGTTGATACCCGTCGTGCCAGACTGCATCTGTACCTGCGGATAATGAATGCCCGGTTCAAAGTCTATGAAAAGCTGGGCCAGGTGATGAGCTGGCCGCTGCCAGTGCAGCCAAAGATCGTAAGCGGCAAAGGACACCAGCATGGCCCGCATACGAAAGTTTATCCAACCAGTCGCGTGTAGAAAGCGCATGCAGGCGTCTATGAAGGGGTAGCCAGTGTTTCCCGTGCACCAGGCCTCAAACTTAGCCTCGTCGAAGTCGTCCTCGCGCAGGCCGTCGCAGCTTCGGGCCATATTGCGGTGTTCTAGCTTGGGTTCGCTCTCAAATTTTTGCATGAAGTGACAGTGCCAGTGCAAACGGCTTTGAAAGGCAGCCAGTGCCTTAGGCCAAGTGCGTCGTTGCTCTACTGGCCACGTTTTTGCTTCCTGCTGGGCTCGCCAAGTACTCTGCACCACCGTGCGCATGGACAGCCGGCCGCTGGCGAGCTGCACGCTCAACCGGGAACACGCCTCCGGCGCGCTCAGTGGACTCGACATTTTTAGATGGTACTGCTCGCCGCGGCGGTGCAAAAAGTCTTCGAGCACTCCCGCCGGATTTGGAAGATCGAAATCCGCTAGGGCATGGCGTGAGGGTTGGGGCTGCCAGCGCTGCCAAGCATCAACGCCAGGAAAGTGCGCCCAGCGGATGTTTGGCGGTAAATCTTGTTGCGGCTGGGTCATAAATTGGCGCCACCGGGCCGCCCAGCCATCGCGGTCATGTTGACCGCGAAAGACGCCAAACTGGGGAAGCTCGGTAAACGATATGCCCGCTCCAGCGCACCATGCAGCAACCGCTTTATCCCGTTGAAAGGACCAGTCTTCACCAATCTCTTCATGTGCCAGCAGATCGAAGTGGCCGAGTGCTTGCTGCAGTTCAACCAGCACCTCTTCCATCGCGCCAATGCGCACGCAGAGCTTGCCGCCGTGTTGTGCAATGGCCTGCGCTAGATCGAGCAGAGCCGCCTGTATGACCTGCCAGTGGCGGGTCGAAGCACTTGGCTGGGACCACAGTTCGGGTTCGATGACATACAGTGCCAGCACGGGCCCGCCTGCTGCTGCGGTGCAAAGTGCGGCATGGTCGTGGAGGCGAAGATCTCGCTTGAACCAAACAACTTGGGTAGTGCTCATCAGAGTGTTCTCGCCACGACCACTGCGGCCTTAGAACCCCATCGCACGGTCTTAAGCCAAAGCGTCAGAGCAAGAGATGGCGTACCGACGCGCCGCGCTGCAGCATCGTGCTTATGAGCGATCTCATCGGCTCGGCAGGCCTTTAACATCTCTCGCAGTGGTTCATTGGACGTCTCGGATTTCAGACGATCAATTTGTTCGCTGTAGTGTTCATCAACGAAAGTCTCAACAGCCTCAATGGTGGCATAAACCCAGTGCTCGCCAATCAGGGCAGGTAGAGCGCCAATCAGCCATCCAGCGGCGCGCCAAGGAAGCTGTGCCTTGGAGCGTAAGTTCGATGGCAGTACAGACTCCATCAGTTCAAGGTGCTGTTGCTCGGTGCGTAAGTGTTCCCGCGCAAAATCACGTACTGCGCCGTCACGCGAGACCGCCAATATTCCCGTGTAGATCATCACTGCCCCAAGTTCCCCCGCATGATCTGAGCGCAGATCAGCGATCAGCCAGCTTGGGCTTTTGTCTGCTTGAAATGGGGCCGCGGTAGTTCTCATTGAACGTCACTTCGGTATAGGCAAGGGATCGATATCCTACAAAAGGCGGCTATTTTCTGTGTTGGCTTTATCGCGCCTTGGCTTCGACAGCGCGTCACTATTCAGTACCATGGGGATAGATCAAGGGTTGGGAGAAAAACAATGGTCGCGTCAAAAGAAACCAAGTATTCAATTTGCACCGTTTGCGATATTGGCTGTCAGTTACGCACCGAGGCCGAGGACGGCAAAGTTTCCCGGGTCATCGCCCACGACAACCCCGCGCTGGCGGCCAACATTTGCTACAAGGGCACGGCGGTGCCGCTGATTCACAACCACAAGGATCGCCTAACCAAGCCGTTAAAACGCGTTGGCGAGCGAGGCGAAGACCGTTGGGAGGAAATTTCCTACGAGCAAGCCATGGACGAGATCGCCGCAAAGCTCTCTGCCATCACGCAAAAGTACGGCCCCGAGTCCTTCGCGGTTTCTACATCGGGCTGGAATACCCAAACCACCCACAGCCTTGATCGACGCTTCATGAACCTCCTGGGATCGCCAAATTGGATCAGTGGGGTGGCTCTGTGCGCAGGCAATACGGCTGCGGTAAATCGCCTTACCTACGGCTGGTTCCCCATGGCGGATTTTGGCTCGACCAACTGCATCGTGCTGTTCGGCCACAACCCGCGCAAGCATTCGTGGACGCCAATCTATAATGCGATACGCGCGGCCAAGGCGAGGGGTGCCAAGGTTATTGTGCTCGACCCCAGAGTTTCTGATCAGGCAGAGGGGGCGGATATTCATCTGCGACTGCGGGCGGGCACCGATGCCGCCATGTGCTTGGGCTGGCTTAAGGTGATCTTCGATGAGGGCCTCTATGACAAGGCATTTGTCAGAGACTGGTGCGTGGGCTTCGACGAGCTGAGGCAGCGGGTCGACGAGTATCCGCTGGAGCGAGTGGCACAGATAACCGGTGTGCCCGCGGAGGATATTGCCGCCGCAGCGCGCATGTACGCAAACGTCGATGGTGCGGTGATCCCGTGGACGCCGATCACCGACCAGCAGCTCTCGTCCACATCGGCCATACGTCTGCATTCAATTTTGCGCGCCGTGACCGGCAATTTGGACGTGGTTGGCGGTGAGACTCTTGGCGGATTCTCAGAGTCCTATATACCTGAGTCAGAAATCGGCTTGCACGAGCGCCTATCACCAGAGCAAAAAGCCAAACAACTGGGTTATGAAGATCATCCGGCCTTTACCTACCGCGCGGCAGAAATGCTGAAAGAGCCCACGGAAAAGGTTTGGGGTTTCCCCTACGCCGATATTGTCATGGGTTGCCAAATGGCGAATCCCACTAGCGTCTTTAGAGCCATGGCCAGTGAAGATCCGTATCCCGTTAAGGCATTTTTTTGTTTAGGCAACAACGCGCTGCTCAGCTATGCCAATCAGCATCAGATTCATAAGGCGATGCTCAATCAGGAACTCATTGTCAGCCACGAGATCTTTATGACGCCAACTGCCATGTTGGCCGACTACGTGCTGCCCGGCGACGTGTTCACTGAGCGCAATCACGTGGCTGATAGCTGGAGTTGGTCCACTCGATTGGCGCTTTCGCAGAAAGTGGTCGAGCCGCCAGCGGAGGCCAGCAGCACCTTTCAGTTCTGGACAGATCTGGCGCATCGCATGGGTTTTGCCGACGA
>JADHNQ010000070.1 GCA_016779425.1 Pseudomonadales bacterium
AGTGCGACAATGCTAAATTCGTCCGACAAAAATAAAGCGCCACGCTCAGTGGCAAACGGAGGGACAAAGTGGGTTATCAAACACTGGAATTAGAGGTGGCCTCAGGCGTTGCCACGATTACGTTCAATCGGCCCGAGAGTATGAATGCAATGTCGCCGCAAATGGGCGCGGAGCTGCACGATGCAGCCCTCGTCATAGATGCCGATGCAGACATTCGTGCCGTCGTCTTGACCGGTGCAGGAAAGGTTTTTTGCGCTGGCGGGGATTTGAGCGAATTTGCGGCAGCAGGGAAGGGCGCGCGGACCCTATTGATGAAAATGACCGGCGACCTGCACCTAGCGCTCTCTCGATTGGCCCGTAACCCTGCGCCGGTCATTGCTGCAGTCAATGGCACCGCCGCTGGAGCGGGTTTTTCGCTGCTCATGGCTGCCGACCTTGCAATCGCTGGCCAGAGCGCGGTTATGACCATGGCCTACACCAATGCGGGCCTCTCGCCTGACGGCAGCTCGACCTACTACATGCCGAGAAAAATAGGTGATCGACGTACCCGAGAGTTGATGTTGACCAACCGAGTACTGAGCGCTGATGAGGCGCTGGATTGGGGTGTGGTGAATCAGGTGGTCGCCGATGAGGATGTGCTGAGCACTGCAACGAAGCTTGCGACGAAGCTGGCCAAGGGGCCCACCCAGGCATTTGGTCAGGTCAAGAGCCTGCTGGATGGCAGCTTTGATCACAGTCTGGAAACGCAAATGGAGCTCGAAGCTCGCGGCATCGCGGCCATGATTGACACCCCGGATGGTCAGGAAGGTCTGCACGCGTTTTTACAGAAGCGCAAACCTGATTTTAAGGGTTAGTCTCCGGTGGTGAGGGTAACTCGGATGACTTACGGCCAAGGCTTTAACCTAAAGCGCGATGCGGATTGATGTGCGATGAATAAGCCCCCTACAGAAGGTCTAAATCCATTACCGGATGCACCAAGGGTGACGTCGGCAAAAGACCAGGCACTGGATTTGCACGCGTGTACGAACCAATTACGTGAGGCAATCACGGCGAACCTGCAAAGATTCGAGGCCAAAACCGCCTCCCCCCAAGCTGCGAGCGCGCTGCGCCGAGCTGCGGTTGCGCTGACGGTAACCGAGGTAGGGCCAGGTGCTGATCTATCGGGTATTCCGCAGCCAACGCAGTGGTCTTCGCAACCTGGGCTCATTTTGACTCGGCGATCGTCGAAGCTGCGCAATCATCCAGGTCAATGGGCGCTGCCGGGCGGGCGTCTCGACGCTGATGAAAGCCCGGTGGAAGCCGCTCTTCGGGAAATGCATGAAGAGGTGGGCGTGGATCTGGGGCAGGCCGCAGTTATCGGAATGCTCGATGACTTTGTTACCCGTTCCGGCTACATCATGACCCCGGTCGTGATTTGGGGTGGCCGCTCGCTTCAGACGCACCCCAACCCAGACGAGGTTGCCAGCGTTCATCGAATCCCTCTTGCGGAGTTTGTTCGCAGCGATGCGCCGATGCTCAGCGAAACCAATACCAGCGATGCGCCCATTTTGCGGATGCCAGTAGGGGACGACCATATCGCGGCACCCACGGCGGCGATCCTGTATCAGTTTCGGGAGGTCTGCCTGTGTAATCGCTCAACTCGAGTAGCACACTTCGAGCAACCGGAATTTGCCTGGCGCTAAGTTGACCCTCTAGGGATGCCGGCTCACAATTCGACCGCCTCTAGGGGCGAGATTTTCTTCACTACATACAGGAAAGACATCATGGCGATTGAAACCGGCACAAAACTACCCGACGCAACCCTGCACACCATGCAGGATGGAAAACCAACTCCCGTCACAACCAATGATCTTTTCGCGGGTAAAAAAGTTGCCATGTTCGCGGTTCCCGGCGCATTCACACCGACCTGTTCCATGGCGCACCTGCCTGGCTATGTGGTGCATGCGGATGCTCTGAAAGCGAAGGGCGTTGACAGCATCGTATGCTTGTCTGTGAACGACGCCTTCGTCATGGACGCGTGGGGAAAAAGCGCTAACGCGGAAGAGTTAGTAATGGTTGGCGACGGTAACGGTGATTTTACCGAAGCACTAGGCCTGCAAATGGACGGCTCCGGTTTTGGTTTGGGTACGCGATCTCAGCGCTACGCGATGATTGTCGACGATGGCACGGTAACCCACCTGGCCGTGGAAGCTCCGGGTAAGCTAGAGGTCAGCGCCGCCGAGGCCATTCTAGAAGCTCTGTAGTCACGAAACCCTGCAGCCTTCTACCCGGCAGAGGGTTGCGCCGCTTCAAGGGCAGCTCGTGCTGCCCCTACGGGCCGAATGAGGCACTCTTGAGCCGCGGTAGCCACCATTTCTCCAGCCCGATTGAAAAAGTGTCCTCGCACGAACCCGCGCGCACCTCCGGCATTTGGGGACTCCTTGGCGAAGAGCAGCCATTCGTCAGCGCGAAAGGGACGATGAAACCAAATGGCATGGTCGAGACTTGCGCCTTGTACTGTGCGTTCACCATTGGCATCTGCCGTCAGTGGGCCATGGGGCAGCATAGAGGTGGACATAAAGTCTAGGTCAGACATGTAGGCCAGTAGCGCTAGATGCACCTCGGGGTTATCTGGCAGCGGGTCTCTGGCCTTTAACCATGTGTGTTTATAGGGCGGGTGCTCGTTGCGATTCATCATGGTGATGCGCTCTACCGCACGCGAATCAATGGCGTCAAAACGAAAGGTAAAGCGGGCCATTTCCGGCCGGGTTTTCGCCAGCTCCGTATAAGTTTCCAAATCCCCGCGCAAGGACTCAGGCGGCGGCACGTCGGGCATGGGAACTGTGTGATCAAGTCCGTCTTCGGGTTTCTGCCACGAGCAGGCCAGGGTGAAAATTGTGCGCCCGTTCTGAATGGCAGCGACGCGCCTTGTACTAAAACTGCGCCCGTCCCTAATACGATCGACCTCGTACAGGATCGGTCGAGTCCAGTCGCCGGCGCGCAGAAAATAGCTGTGCAGCGAATGCAAACGCTGGTCGCCGTCCACGGTGCGAAATGCAGATGCCAGAGCCTGGGCCAGGACCTGACCACCAAATACGTGTTCGGTATTGTGGTTTTGGCCGCGAAACAGGTTCTCGTCGATGGGCTCAACATCGAGTAGGTCAATGATCTCTTGCAGAACTTTGTTCATGACGCGCTGAACCGTTGGAAAGTGTGCCTAGGATAAACCAAATCGACGCCCAGGTTGGCGCCTCAGCCTCAGTGGCGATTGATCTTTCTGTTTGACCGCGCGCAAATCTGCGATACTTTCGCCGCGCCAAATCACCCAGGAGCGGTCATGAGCATAGAAGTAAAACAGATCCCTTGTTTGGACGATAACTATGGATTTCTCGTGCATGACGTCGAAAGCGGTGCGACCGCCAGTATCGACACACCAGAGGCTGAAGCGATCAACGCTGCCCTCGCCGAGCAAGGTTGGACGCTGACACATATATTAAATACCCATCATCACTTTGATCATGCCGGAGGGAATGAAGCTCTTAAGGCGCAATGGGGCTGCCAGATTATCGGCGCATCTAATGACGCCCACCGGATACCGGGAATCGACCAGAAGGTTGTCGAAGGTGATGTGGTTGAGCTCGGTGCAACCCGAGCGCGGGTGCTTGAGGTGCCCGGACATACTTTGGGTCATATTGCCTATTACTTTGAACAGGATCAGGCAGCCTTTGTGGGTGATACGCTGTTTGCGTTGGGATGCGGACGCATGTTCGAGGGAACCGCTGACCAGATGTGGCATAGCCTCGAAAAGCTGATGAACCTGCCCGATGAGACTGAAGTCTACTGTGCTCACGAGTACACCCAAGCCAATGCAGCGTTTGCAGTGACGGTAGAGCCAGGCAACGAGGCACTACAGGCGAGAGCAGAAGAAATTGCGCGCTTGCGCGCTCAGGGTATTCCAACGGTGCCGACCAGTATTGGTTTAGAAAGACGAACCAACCCCTTCGTCCGCCCAACGAGCAGTAACTTACAGCAAACCATCGATTTAGTCGGTGCAGATCCTGTCGCGATATTTGCCGAGACGCGTAAACGCAAAGATCACTTTTGAGCGAAGGGAATGCCCCTAACGCCGGCGACACCGAAGCGCGTCAGGGTTTACTCTATGCCTTAGCCGCCTATGGTATCTGGGGTGTGGCGCCGATCTACTTTGTTTGGGTGGGTTTTGCCGCTCCGCTGGAAATACTGATGCACCGGGTGCTGTGGTCCATACCGCTGCTGTTATTGCTCATAACCGTGTCGGGACAGTGGGCGGCTGCGCGAGGTTTGTCTCACCGTGAACTCCTATTCCTCTTGGCTACTGCCCTGTGTTTGAGCGTTAACTGGCTGACCTTCATTTGGGCGATCCAAGCGGAGCGTATCGCAGATGCCAGCCTGGGTTATTTTATTAATCCCCTGATTAACATTCTGCTGGGGTGGTTTTTCTTGCGCGAGCGGATGAGGCCATTGCAGTGGATTGCAGTAGCCGTGGCCTTCACCGGGATTTCGATCGAGCTTTGGGTGCAGCGCAGCGTACCCTGGCTGGGCCTCACCCTGGCGCTAAGCTTTGGTTTTTACGGGCTGCTGCGCAAGCAGGTCAGTGTGCCCGCGGCCATCGGTCTGTGGGTGGAGACAACCCTTATGCTTCCCATAGCGCTGGTATTTTTGTTTTGGCTTCTAAGCACTGAGGGCCTGCGTCCATTCACCGAAGTGTTTCAGCTTGCTCTTGGTGGTGTGATCAGCGTTGTACCCTTGGTATTTTTCGCCGCCGCTGCCCTGCGGTTACCCCTGACGACCCTCGGTTTTGTGCAATATCTGGCACCCTCCTGCGCGCTCTTGCTCGCGGTCTTTTTGTACAACGAGCCTGTGCCGCAAGTGCGCTGGGTAACCTTTGTATTTATCTGGTCTGCGCTCGCCATTTTTACCGCGGAAAATGTCTACGACCTGCGCAAACGACGAAGAGTCGCACAGGCTCGCATCCCGTAGGGCGTCACAGGCACCGCCAGACCGCGTTCTGTGTCCAGGGCTTGCTGCTATCCGATAGATGGATCTAGGAAGCAAAAAAAGTGCGGTTGATCTAACGAAGGCAGTCCAGTCACAGCGTATTAGCGGCGGACATTGCGGCCTGCAGCGAGGCGACACTGCGAATATAGGGCTCATAGCGCTGCAAAACCGCTGGTCGCTCGGCTGCGGCGCGCTCTGCGCTTGCACGATCTTCGTAGACACCTAGCAGCGCCACGTACCATGTTCTGTCCTTCACCTTGATCATGGCGCCGGAGAGTTCATCCAGCTGCGTGCTGCGCATGAACTCTCGAAGCTCTTTCTGGGACTTCAGCGCAATGAGCTGCACGGCCCAGTAATCTCCCGGCAGGTCTTCAAGGGATTGTGCCTGCGAATCGACCTGAGCCGATGTTACCGGTTCAGTCTTGTTCGCGACGGGTGAAGGTGACGGCGTCGGAGGTTGGCCGGTGGCTTCCCTAGGCTGCTTGTCTATCTGTTTCGTTGCCTGTCTTTCTGCCTGTTTCTCTGGCTGTATCGTTGGCTGTCTTTCTGGCTCTTGGTTAGGCAATCCGTTCTGGAGTGGGGTTTGTTGGCCTGGGGGCAGTGACCAATCAAATCGCGTGCTTCGGCGGGCAGCTTCCCGCGCCTGAATATCGGCGATGGTGCGACGCTTACACGACCATGTGTCGGCATCTTGTTCACAGTGCCAACTGGTTGGCTGGGCTGTGCTGTTGTCTTCCCGTGCGTCGACCGGGTCTGCGGCTTTGCTTGCACAACCTGCTAGCGCAAGCGTGAGTGTCAGAATGATGTAACGTTGATCTTTCAACATAATTAACGGCTCAGATTTAAATTGGCAAAGCAGCCACAGGTCCCAGGGACAGTTTAGAAATGCAGAGTACGATGTCCAGCCAATCGTCTAATTTACGAAGCAATTGATCGGCTTGCGGAAGACTGAATTTTGCCCTACTTTTTAGTGCCGTATAGCCGGTAAACGCCGCTTGCGGATCACCGGGTATGACACGCTTGGCATCACACCAGTGGTGCCCACGAACATGTAAGGAAGCCGTCATGCTAACGACTTTGTCCGATTTCGAACGTGTACCCCGAATCCTTCGCCTGAATATTGCTGGCCAGCCCGTTGAATGGGTTGCGTGGCAGGATGCCGTTTGTCTGTATGCCAGAGAGCTTGTGGTTTGGACCGTCGGAGAGCCGCTGGTCACCATCCGGGGGGGGCGAGCAAAGCACAGTGGTGAGATGAGCGCGCAAGAAATACACAGCATCATCGCCTGCGACGGACGCGTTGTGTCTCGAAACTCCCAGATTCCGCCGCTTACCAATCCCGCGTTGTTCAAGCGCGACGGCAACATGTGCCTGTATTGCTGTAAACAGTTGAGCGATGCGGATCTGACCCGCGATCATGTTGTTCCTGTGTCGCGGGGAGGCGTGGATTTATGGGATAACGTGGTAGCCAGCTGCCGGCGTTGCAATCACTTTAAGGGTAACCGGCTGCTCGAGGAAACGAGCCTGGAGCTGATGGCCTTGCCCTATGTACCCAACTATTCCGAGTACTTGGCCCTGATTAACTCAGGCCGAATTTTGGGCGATCAAATGGCTTTTCTCAGTAAGAGCTTTGGCGCCAACAGCCGATTAATTTAGGTTCGGCGCAGTGCGGCCCGGTTAGCGAAAACCCTTGATGACGTCGTGTTCATACAGCCAATCCTGCTGAGCAAGGGCCAGCTCTGGCATCAGACGGTTCTGCAGGGCCATGCCCACATGCTGTGAAAAACGTTTGCTGACTGAGGGCTCGGTTAGCTTCAGCAAGTGATCACGCAACTGCGCCGCGACCTTTCGGTGGCGTGGTCGGCGAAAACGCTCAAACGCCGCTAAGCCGTCGCCTATATCCTCTTCGTAGTTTTCCATCATCCGCGATAGCACCCAGGCATCTTCCAACGCAGTATTATCAGCATCGACCCTGATATGTGACGTCGGTGCCAGAGCACTGTGGAGGTAGGCGACCCGCCCGGCGAACAATGTCTCGCTTGCTGTGAACCCATTCAAGGACACACCGCCAACCTGCATTTTGGCTGCGAACGCGTCTTGCAGGCTGTCATGCCACTGCTCCGGGTCAAAGGGTATATCGGCCCGCGTAATGAATCGAAAGTGCACCTGGTCGTTATCGGCCAGCTGCTCAACGTACTGACCCTTGCCCCGCCAAAGCACGTTGGCTTTGCGCAATGGATGATCGGGCAAGCTGGCGTGGTAGATCAAAAAAGACGGATCATCATCGCATGCCTTTATGCCGCGTTCGGAGTCCGCTAACACCGTTAACTGATGAGATGTTTCTGCGTCGCTGAGAGACATGGGATTTTTCAGAGGATTGCCAATCTCTTCCTCCAAGTAGGCTGTTAACGCGGGAGCCGAAAAGTTGACCAGGGGACTGCCGTACCGCTGTTGGTAAAATTCGCCAAGAGGCAGTTCTGCAAGCAAGTAAGCGCTTTTGGCAAAACGCACCTGGCGCCTATCAGGCTGAAAACCCAACCCCTCGATGGACTCTGGTACCAAGGCGCGCAGCAAACGGCTGGCGTTGGCACCAAGACTGTAGACTTGCGGTTGTTCGTTAGGGTGCCGAGAGCCCTGCAGGCGGTGAATATCATGGAAGCCGCTTGCCGCGCAGGCCAGCGCAGCAACCTGGGCACCTAGGGACTCACCAATGATGGCAACGCGATACATGCCCCTGTGTGCGAGCTAAAGTTTGCGCCAACGTGTTCCCTCGCGGGAGTCTTCGAGCTCGATGCCTGAGGCCAGCAGATCGTCGCGTATGCGATCTGCTCCGGCATAGTCGCCCCTCGCACGGGCTGCTTTTCGCTGTTCGATTAACGCTTCGATTGCGTCGGCAGTTATCGAACTCGCGCCACCAGGCTGGCCTTGAGTAAAATAGGCATCAGGGGTCTGAATCAGCAGGCCCAAAAGTGAGCCTCCGGCTAGCAATTGTTGTACGGCGGAATTTCTGGCTTCGGTGTCCGTTGCCCGTCGCAGCTGATTCGCCAGTTCATGCATGCCCGCAAGAGCCTTGGGGGTGTTTAGATCATCGCTTAAGGCGTCAACCACCACCTTGGGGTATTCAGATATGTCCATATCCTGAAAGTCCGCACTGGTTATAGACCGCTCGGAGCTAGCGTCTCGTAAACTCTGGTAGAGGCCATCCAAGCTTGCGCGAGCCTGAGCGAGCAGTTCATCGGACCAAGTCAGCGAGGAACGATACTGACCGGACAGCAGGGCATAGCGCAGGACTTCGCTGCTGTGTTTTTCCAGCAGGGCGCGAATGGTCAGCACATTGCCCAGCGACTTAGACATTTTTTCTGTGCCCAGGTTCAGCATACCGTTATGCAGCCAATAGCGAACATAGGTCGAGTGATCATTGGCGCAGCGGCTCTGGGCAGCCTCGTTTTCGTGATGGGGGAAGGTAAGGTCTGATCCTCCGCCATGAATATCGATCGTGTCGCCTAAATGTTTTTTTACCATGGCAGAGCATTCAATGTGCCATCCGGGCCTACCTCGGCCCCATGGGCTATCCCAGCCGGGTTGGTCTGCGGTGGACGGCTTCCAAAGCACGAAATCCTTCGGGTCTTTTTTGTAATCGGCAACCTCGACTCTGGCGCCGTCGATCATGTCTTCGAGGGAGCGTTTTGCCAGGGACCCGTACTCCGGGTCTGATGGCACATGAAAGAGCACATGACCTTCGTTTGCGTAGGCATGGCCTTTGCCAATCAGGATTTCGATCATGTCGACGATTTCAGCAATATGGTGCGTTGCCTTGGGCACAACATCTGGCGCGCGAACGCCAAGGGCGCTGATGTCTTCCTGATAGGCGAGGGCGTAGCGCTCGGCTAGGGTGGTAATGTCCTCGCCGTTTTGTGCCGCGGCTGCATTGATCTTGTCGTCAATATCCGTGATGTTGCTGACGTAAGTAACCTGCGCGTAACGCGTGCGCAGCAGCCGAGTTAGCACGTCAAAAACCACTGCCGGCCGTGCGTTGCCTATGTGCA
>JADHNQ010000071.1 GCA_016779425.1 Pseudomonadales bacterium
CGCGATTTTGCAGCAGGCATAAGCGCGCTAAAAGCGGCGCTGCCATCCTCGGTTGCCCTTCGTACATGAGCCCAGTCACCAGCAAAGCCGGCGCATCGGTGTACCCTGGTCTGATCCTATACCGGTGTTTGCTATGGCTCGCCCTGCCCTTTGTCATTCTGCGCCTTTGGTGGCGAGGCCGACGAGACCCGACTTATAGACCGCGATGGCGCGAACGTTTTGGCTTTTACCGTCAGTCGATTACGCCAAATGCGCTTTGGTTTCATACCGTTTCGGCGGGAGAGAGCATTGCTGCGGCGCCTATTGTTCGCGAATTGGCCGAGGGCGGTGCGTCGACGATTCCCTTGCTGGTTACTACCATGACGCCAACCGGTAGTGAGCAGGTCACGCGTCTTCTGGGCGATTGTGTTGAGCACTGCTATGCCCCCTACGATTTCACCTTCGCGGTTCGGCGCTTCCTGGCGCAGGTTCAGCCTCGCGCACTGATTCTTATGGAGACTGAGATCTGGCCGAATCTTATTCTGGAGGCAAAGGCCCGGGGTATACCCGTGCTCTTGATGAACGCTCGGTTGTCGGAAAAATCGGCCCGTGGCTATCATCGATTTGGCTGGCTTGGTCGGCCCGTACTGCAGGCAGTGGACCTGATCGCCTGTCAAACCGAAGCACATGCGAGACATTTTCAGGCGTTAGGCGTATCCAGCGAACGACTGCAGATCGTTGGCAACGTCAAATACGATCTCGATGTAACAGAGGATATAGCCCAGGATGCCGCTCAACTTCGATCCCTGCTTGGCGCTAGAAAACGGTCTTCTTGGATTGCGGCCTCCACCCATCCCGGCGAGGAAGAGCTGATATTGCAGACCCATCAGCAGCTGCTAAGCGACCACCCGGATGCGCTGCTTTGGTTGGCGCCCCGCCACCCTAATCGCACAGCACAACTTATCCCGTTGTTGGATCATCTAACCGAACCTATGCCCGGGGGCTGGTGTCGCTACACCGATCTGATGGATCAAAGGACGGTTGATACCAGTAACCTAAGCGTGGTGTTGGTGGATCAGATGGGGGTATTAATGCCGCTGTATGAGCTTGCCGATGTCGCCTTCATGGGTGGCTCCCTGGTGGCCCATGGCGGTCATAACCCGATCGAGCCTGCCAGCCTGGGCACGCCGGTAATCACAGGACCCCACCACATTAACTTCGCCCAGGTCTTCGCAGACCTAATGCAGGCGGGGGCCTGCGTAACCTCAGAACAAATCGGCTTGGCCAATGAAGTGGGTCAGCTCATGAGTAATACCGAGCAGCGTCAGACGATGGGAATGGCGGGTGCCCAGGTGGTCGCGATCAACCGCGGGGCCAAGCAGCGCAGTCTTAGGCTACTTGAACAGCACCTTAGGGCTCGTTAGCCCTGGGCTTCGCGCATGGACACGATGCGCTTGACCGGTGCGCTGCTGTCCATAAAGCCGTTAATCTCCTGAAGATCTGCCTGATCCAGTAGCCCGGACTGCTGCTTAAGTCGCAGCAAATTCAGCAGGTAGGTATAGCGAGAGTCGGCGTAGGCAAACTGCGAATCGAATAAACGTTGCTGGGCTTGCAGCACGTCGACAATGTTTCGAGTGCCTACTTCATAACCCGTTTGCGTTGCTTCCAGGGCCGACTGAGCCGAGCGTATCGCCTTGAGTCTGGCCTGTACGCGAACCACATCTGTCGAAACAGATTTGTAGAGGCTGCGGGTATTGCGGACTACCGTTCGACGCTGATTCAACAGTTGCTCGCGCGATTGCTCGGCGCGGGCACGGCCCTCGCGCATGCGCGACGTGGTTCGACCACCCTGGAAAATTGGCAGGGTTGCCTGCAGTCCATAGATCGTGGTTTCAGTCTCTGCTGGGCTGAACTGCTGGGTCAGCGGATTGCCGTTGTTGTTGTTGGTGCGCGTTACCGTGGCATCGACAGTGGGCGCGTAGTCTGAAAGCCGCGAGCGCGCTTCGTTTTTTGCAGCATTCAACTGCTCCAAGGCCGCGCGAACCCCAAGATTAGAGCGCAGGGCGGCTTCGACCCAGGCTTCTTCATCCATAGGATCCGGGTTCACGATGGGCAGCTGCTCGGACAACCTGGCCAGCTCGTCGTAATCTCGACCGGTGAGGGTACGCAGGGTTTCAAAGCTGATGTAAAAGTCGGTCTCTGCCTGAATTTGACGAACCAGCGCAGCGTCGTAGGCCGCCTGAGATTCCAGCACATCGGTGATGGCAACAAGACCCACATCAAAGCGTTGCTGAACCTGCTCTAGCTGACGCTGCACCGCGGTAACCTCGGCATTCGTAGTGTCCAGGCGGTCCCGGGTGCGCAAAATATTTAAATACGCCTCAGCCACTCGCACAATCAAATCTTGCTCTTGAGCGGCCAAAGAGAACGAGGAGGCTTTTACAAACGCCTTGGCACTGTTGTAACCAAACCAGCTCGACAGGTTCAAAATCGGCTGTCGCAGCTGGGCGTTCCAGCCGTTGTCGTTATAGCCCTTTCGCAGTATCTGGCTTTGCAGGCTGTTATCGCCAGGAATGGTGGTTTCCGTTTTCGTGGTACTTACGCTCGCTACAATACTTGGCAGCAGAAGCGAACGAGCCTGGGGCAGACGCTCCTTGTCTGCTTGATACGAGGCGCGTGCCGCGCCCACGACGGCGTCGTTGTCTTTCGCTGCGACAAAGACATCGACCAGGTCATCGGCCTGAAGAGGCGCGCTATGAAGTCCAGCGCCAAGCAGCAAAGCGGTGAAAAAGCGGCTAACTATGGGATGGGATTGGATCATCAAATCTCTCTAACATGAGGCAAGACAAGACCACAGCTTATGTCGATATGGGACACTGGTGTTCTGCGTGGCCGGGAATTATGCCTTCTCTGGCGGTGCAAGTAACGTGAAGTGGTGCCAGCTTTCGCTCCCTGACTCGTGCACTGACCAATATGGCGATTTGAACGGCAAAACTCGTATTCGCGCATAGCACCTGATGGGTGCCCTAGGTATATTAGTCGACTGAAAGCACACCAATTGGTTTAACGAAGCACGTGTCAGACAATCGCCCGGAAACAGACGCCGACATCCTCAGTCGCTCTACAGAGCTGAGCTACGACTTCGCCACCGGTGCTCGGCACCCCGGTCGCCGTTATCACCACGATTTGGTGGGCCATATGGCCGAATGCGATATGAATTTTCAACGGCTCATGCAGCTTTTTCCCACGGTTCGGCAGGACGACTTTAAGTGCGTGATCTTGCTGCCCGGCGAAGCCGGTACCCGAGTCGAGCTGAGCGTTGTTGAGCGCGGGCCCTACACCACGACAGTGCAGCTGACCCAGGTCCCCAAGCAAGAATGGGGTAGCAGCCCCAACATGAAGATACAGATGTATCACGACACGAAGAGCGCCGAAGTGGTTTCTTATCAGCACGAGTCGAGATTCCACGGCGCCTACGAATACCCCAATAAACGCATGCGCGCGCGCGATGAAAAGGAACAGCTCAACCGGTTTTTGGGCGAGTACCTGGCGCTGTGTTTAGCCATTGGTATGAGCGCAGATTCTGGGTTTAACCCGTCAGCTAGTCCGCGCCCCAAACCCCGTTCGGGCGGTGAGGGCTAGATCAACCCGGTGCAACAGACCCTGTTACACATTACTGATTGCCATCTGATGCCCAAGGGCGAGCTGCTGCTCAACACCGATACCAGCGCGACTCTGGGGCAAGTGATGCAGCAGGCACTCAGCGAGATGTCCCCAAGCGCAATTATCGCCACCGGCGACCTGGTGCATGCTGGCGGTGCCCAAGTGTATCGACAATTTTTGTCGATCATTGCCGACAGCTGCGATGCGCCCTTGCTTTGCCTGCCTGGGAACCACGATTTTGCCGCCGAGATGATTGACGCTCGCTTGCCGATGCAGTCCCTTACCCTCGGGGCATGGAGCGTCGTCGGGCTAGATTCCCACGAAGACGACGTGCCCAAGGCCCAGGTCGATGCGGCAAAGCGCGACGCCTTGTTCTCTCATTGGGGTGAGCAAACTGCCCAGTTTGGGTTGTTGGCGACCCATCACCCGCTCCTGCCGATTGGGGCACCATGGCTGGACAAAGATCGTATCGATGATCCCGAATCTCTGATGGGTGAATTGATCGCCGGATCTGGTCCACGGTTTGCTGGAGCAATTTTTGGTCACGCCCATCAGGTGATCCAGGGCCATTACTGTCATCGGCCATTGTTGGGTACGCCATCGACGGCGTTTCAGTTTTTGCCGCGCAGCGAAAAATTTGCCACTGACGAGCGACCTCCGGGGTATCGTTGGTTAACTTTGGATGACGATGGTCAAATTCACAGTCAGGTGCGCTGGTTGCACTGAGCACGTCTTCCACTTCTCTTAACTGGACTCTTCTTTCTATGGCGGAAAAATCCTACTCAGCAGAATCACTGCAGGTGCTTTCGGGTCTTGAGCCCGTGCGCCGCCGCCCGGGTATGTATACCGATACCACTCGGCCCAACCATCTGGTTCAAGAGGTGGTGGATAACAGTGTCGATGAGGCCATCGCCGGTCACGCGCGAGAAATTGAGGTCTGTATCAACGCTGACGGATCTATTGAAGTAGTCGACGACGGTCGGGGTATGCCGGTAGACATTCACCCAGAGCACAAAATTTCCGGAGTCGAACTGATCCTTACCCGGCTGCACGCGGGGGGTAAGTTTGACAACGAAAACTACAATTTTTCCGGTGGCCTGCACGGTGTCGGTGTATCGGTGGTGAACGCCCTGTCCGAGTGGCTAGAGGTGGAAGTAAAGCGAGACGGCACCCTCTACCGCCAACGCTACGAGCGCGGCGAGCCGGTAACTAAGCTTGCCGGCGTTGACACGGTGGGTAAACGCAATACCGGCACCCGCGTCTGTTTTTTGCCCGAAGGCAGCTACTTCGATTCGTCGTCTCTGGCCATGGGGCGCCTGCGTCACCTGTTGCGAGCCAAGGCGGTTCTTTGCCCTGGACTGCGCATGAGTCTGGCGGTCGAAGCCAAACCCGAAGAAAACGAAAGCTGGATATTCGATGACGGATTGCGCCAGTACCTCGAAGCCTCGGTGGGGGATGCAGACTGCGTACCCGCTGTCACCATCATGCATCAGGCTACGGGCAACGGCGAAGCTGTTGAATACGCGCTGAAATGGGTGGCTGAAGGCAGTGCGCCGATCACTGAGAGCTACGTCAATTTGATCCCCACCGCGGCGGGCGGCACCCACGTGAATGGGCTGCGCTCCGGGCTCATCGACGCGTTGAAAGAGTTTTGCGAATTCCGCGACCTGCTGCCTCGCGGGGTAAAAATCACTGGCGACGACATCTGGGATCAGTGCAGCTATGTGCTCAGCGTCAAGCTCCTGGATCCGCAGTTCGCGGGTCAAACCAAGGAGCGGCTGTCCTCTCGGCAATCTGCGGTATTTGTGTCCGGTGTGGCCAAGGATGCCTTTAGCCTGTGGCTGAACGCACACGCCAGCGAAGGTGAAAAAATCGCCGAAATGGCCATCGGCAACGCTCAGCGTCGTCTGAACGCCGCGAAAAAAGTCGCGCGCAAGCGGGTGACCTCGGGTCCTGCACTGCCCGGCAAGCTGGCGGACTGCTCCGGTCAAGATGCCTCCAGAGCCGAGTTATTTCTGGTGGAAGGCGACTCCGCTGGCGGCTCAGCCAAGCAGGCGCGGGACCGAGAATTTCAGGCGATCATGCCTCTGCGCGGAAAAATTCTGAACACCTGGGAGGTGGACGCCAGTCAGGTGCTGGCTTCCCAAGAAGTCCACGACATCGCCCTAGCCATTGGTGTGGATCCGGCCAGCGCCGACCTTACCGGCCTACGCTATGACAAGGTTTGCATACTGGCCGACGCGGATTCCGACGGACTGCATATCGCAACGCTATTGTGTGCGTTATTTGTAAAGCACTTCCGCCCACTGGTCAGCGCCGGGCATGTTTACGTCGCCATGCCGCCTTTGTACCGCATCGACGTGGGCAAGGAAGTTTTCTACGCCCTGGATGAATCTGAAAAAGACGCGGTGCTGGCCCGGGTGGCGGAAGAAAAGAAGCGCGCAACACCCATTGTGCAGCGCTTCAAAGGCTTGGGTGAAATGAACCCTGCCCAGCTGCGTGAAACCACCATTCACCCCGACACAAGGCGTCTGGTGCAGCTTACCGTCGACAGTGGCCGCAAAACCGACGAAATGATGGACATGTTGCTGGCCAAGAAACGCGCGCCAGATCGCCGTCAGTGGCTTGAAAAGAAAGGGGATCAAGCCGTCATCGATTAGAACGTGCAGCACCCGCAGCCTTTTGGCATTCGCTGTGCCGAAAACCGACCAGGCAACATGTGACCAGACAACTAGCTACAAGACAACGATACAGGTACACACCTTATGGATGATGAAATCCAATCCACCAGCTCAGAAGGTGATTCAACAGAATCCATGTCCCTGGCGACCTATACCGAGCGAGCGTATCTGGACTACTCCATGTACGTTATTAATGACCGCGCGCTGCCCCATATTGCCGATGGCCTAAAGCCGGTTCAGCGCCGCATCATTTACGCCATGAGCGAGCTGGGTCTGAACAGTCAGGCCAAGTACGCCAAGTCGGCTCGCACCGTGGGGGATGTGCTGGGTAAGTTTCACCCCCACGGCGATAGCGCCTGCTACGAAGCCATGGTGCTGATGGCCCAGCCGTTTTCGTTTCGCTATCCCATGGTCGACGGTCAGGGTAATTGGGGCGCACCCGACGACCCAAAGTCATTTGCGGCCATGCGCTACACCGAAGCCCGGTTGTCGCGCTATGCGGACCTGCTGCTGAGCGAGGCCCGCCAGGGCACTGTCGATTACAGCCCAAACTTTGATGGCAGTGTCAAAGAACCGAAGCTGCTGCCGGCACAGGCACCCTTTGTACTGCTCAACGGCAGCACGGGCATCGCCGTGGGCATGGCGACGGATATTCCGCCCCACAACCTGAACGAAGTCATCAGCGCCTGCGTGCATCTGTTAGACAGCCCGAAGGCAACGGTGGCGGACCTGATGACCCATATCAAGGGACCGGACTATCCCACCGAAGCCCAGGTGATTACGCCCAGTGCCGACATCCGAGCGCTTTATGAAACTGGCCGGGGCAGTATTAAGGCCCGCGCGGTTTTTCACCGTGAAGGCCCAGAAGTGGTGATCACCGCGCTGCCCCACCAAGTCTCGCCGGCTAAGGTGCTGGAGCAGGTTGCTCAGCAAATGAACGCCAAAAAGCTGCCCATGCTGGTGGATTTGCGCGATGAATCAGATCACGAAAACCCCACGCGCTTGGTTTTTGTGCCGCGCTCGAATCGTATCGACTACGACCGGCTCATGAGTCACCTGTTCGCCACCACAGATTTAGAGCGCAGCTATCGCGTCAATCTGAACATCATTGGCCTGGATCAACGCCCGGAAGTGAAGGGCTTGGTGGGCATACTCAAAGAGTGGTTGCGCTACCGCCTCGACGTCGTCACCAGACGCCTCAATTTTCGTCTGGAAAAAATCAATGACCGTTTGCATATCCTCGATGGCCTGCTCATCGCCTATCTCAACCTGGACGAGGTCATTCGCATCATTCGTGAGGAAGACCAGCCTCGACCCGCGCTGATGGAGCGTTTCGCGCTCAGCGAGATACAGGCCAACGCGATCCTGGATTTGCGTCTGCGTAATCTTGCCAAGCTCGAAGAAATGAAGCTGCGCGGCGAAAAAGACGAGCTGGAGACCGAGAAAGCCGACTTAGAAAAAACTCTTGGCTCCAAGGCGCGGATGCAAACCTTGATCAAGAAAGAGCTGCTTGCGGTTGCCGAAGAATATGGCGACCCGCGTCGTTCGCCGCTGACCGAGGTTGAAGAGGCGCAGGCCTTCAGCGACGAAGACCTGCTCACCAACGACCCCATTACCGTGGTGCTATCAGAAAAAGGCTGGGTGCGGGCCGCCAAGGGTCACGATGTCAAGCCGCAAGAGCTGAACTATCGTACCGGCGATGAATTCGCCCAGGCCGCCAAAGGGCGCAGCAACGATGTGCTGGTATTCCTGGATTCCGATGGACGAAGCTACAACGCGCTAGCGCATACGCTGCCATCTGCCCGTAGCCAAGGAGAGCCACTATCCGGGCGCTTTAAGGCCAAAAACGATGCGCGGTTTGTGGGCGTCCTCATGGGCAGCGGTGACAGCAAGGTGTTGCTGGCCTCCAACGCAGGCTACGGTTTCATCGGTACCCTTAACGACATGGTCACCAAAAACAAAGCCGGTAAAGCCTGTTTGAGTGTGCCCTCCGGGGGCATCGCGCTGCCGCCGGTGATGATTGAGCCGGGTTTGCACGATGCTGAGAACGCCAATGTCGCTGCGGTCACGAATCAAGGACGCATGCTGGTATTTGCCCTAAAAGATCTGCCGGAGTTGGCCAAGGGCAAGGGCAACAAGTTACTCAACGTACCGTCGGCTGCGTTTAAGTCTGGTGAGGAAGAGCTGGTCGGCGCTGTCGTCGTTGGCGAGAAAGACGAGTTGTTGGTGCACGCCGGTCAACGGCATTTGCGCCTTAAAGCTAAAGACCTCGAAAGCTATGCGGGAGAACGCGCTCGACGTGGCCGTCGCCTACCAAGGGGGTTTCAAAAGGTCGATCGTTTGTCGGTGGAGTAGTGTTTCAGCCAGCGTGGCTCCACGACCTGAGGACTTTGCCCCCGCTAAAAGTGTGAATCGATTCACGTCGACGCCGCAGGCACTGCCGAAATATGCGGTGTGGATCAGGTTCCCGCGTACCCTCGAAGGATCCCTCGCGGCGGTCAGATACCCATGAAGCAAGCGCCAGATAACTTGAGCTTAGATGCACACACCATCGAGGATCTTGGCCTGTTCGATTTTTCTGCAGATTCGGGCGGACTGTTTGAATTTTGTAATCGCTGCAAAACCGATAAGGGCAGCGAGGCCCTAAGACGCAGGATGCTGTCCCCCTGGGCCAACCCAGCGCGAATTCGAGCAACCCAAGAATCCATGGTGTTTATCG
>JADHNQ010000072.1 GCA_016779425.1 Pseudomonadales bacterium
TCACGAGAAGCCAGTAGCAGCCCGGTCAGCACCAGCTCTTTCACCGAGTTGGCATTGGCACCGGGGGTATTGAAAACCACAATCCCGGCCTGACTACAGGCATCCACGGGCACGTTGTTCACACCCGCACCAGCTCTGGCAATCGCGCGCAGGCCCGGCGTGAGTTCCTCTACCGACAGTTTATGACTGCGCAGCAGCATCGCATCTGCACCTTCCAGCTCCGGGCCAACGGTATAGTCACCGGACTCAAAGCGCTGCAGGCCAGCCGGCGCGATGGCGTTATAGGTTTTGATTTTATAGGCAGTGGAAGTATCCATAGGTAGCGCATTTTGTTGGGGAGCGGCACGTTAGGCATGCCCCAAAGGGATGTCAAGATCGAGCCGGTTTAGGCAGCGGGATCCTCAGCAAGGCGCTGAATTTCATCCAATAGCCGCTCCGCCGCACTGGCGGTATCCATTGCCCCCATGGCTTGACGGTACGAAGCCGGATCGGATTCAAGGCGGTCAAGGGCCTGCAGCAGGACATTGGGCGTCAGATCCTGTTCTTCCAGCACCTCGCTCCAGCCGTGCTCTTGGGCATACTGGGCATTGGCAATTTGATCCCCTCGGGATCCCGCCAGGGGCAACGGCACCAACAGGTTGAGTTTGGCCAAGGCCACCCACTCAAACAGCGCATTGGCTCCGGCTCTGGAAATCACGACATCCGCCGCCGCCAAAAGATCACCCCAACCGTCATCGACAAACTCCAGCTGCAGGTAATCCTGCTGCTGCATGGCGACAGTCTTACCCACACCGCAAACGTGGGCGACAAAAAACCGCCCGGTAAGCGCCTCTAGATTGTCTCGTATGATCCGGTTCAGATTCTCGGCACCCAAACTGCCACCGGTGACCAGCAGTATCTTTTTCTCGCTATCGTCTTCGATACCTAGAGCTTTGCGGCCCGACGCAACATCACCCGTCAGCAGTCCACGGCGCACCGGTGTACCCGTTACCACCCGACGCCCTGCAAAGCCTGCAAACCGGGTGTCCGCAAAGCTTGTACACAGCGTATGAATGAAGGGCAGGCTCAGGCGATTGGCGAGACCCGGTGTTAGGTCCGACTCGTGGGCTACCACTGGAATTCGCAGCAGCCAGGCCGCAAAGACTGGCGGCAGGGATACAAAGCCGCCCTTGGAGAACAGTACGCTTGGACGAATGCGCAGCAGCAGTACCAGTGACTCGATCACGGCCCAGATAATTCGAAACACGTCGGTCAGATTTTGCAGGGAAAAATAGCGCCGCAGTTTGCCCGCGGAGATCCCGTGAAAGGTCAGATCACGATCACCCAAGTAACCCTGCTCCAGCCCACTGCGCGTGCCGATAAAATGCACGCGATAGCCCTTTGCCAGCAGCAGGTCTGCCACTGGCAGGGACGGAATGACGTGCCCAGCACTGCCACCGCCGGTCATCGCTATGGGTTTGGACTGGTTCATTGGGATATTCGTGGCTCTTTTGCTGCGCTTATTCTTATGATCTTCAAAACGGTCTATTGCTGTTGTCCCGACCAGATTAGTAACCCAAAACAGATTTTAACAGCGGCACCGTTAGCAGACGCTTATGCTGCAAGGTCGCCGCATCGAGGCGCTCCAAATCTGCAAGCAACTGATCAAGTCCTCTGGGTCCGCGACGCAGCCAATACTCAACCACGCTTTCGCTCATATGATAGCCCCGCTGCTCAGCCCGAATTCGAAGAACCTGACTTTTTTCCGCGTCGTTTAGCGGCGCAAGCTGATGGTGGGCCAGGGCGCGCATCCGCGAGTTGAGATCGGCAAGGGTAAATGACACAGCACTCGCGGGTTGCCGATGAGCAACTAAGAGCCGCCTGGGCACATCACTACGGGCGTCGTTCAGCGTGTTGTACAGCGCCATAAGCGCTTCCTCGGCACTGCCCTGATCCATGATTTCTTCGACATGGTCGATGGCAATGGTCGCGGCCAGATCCTGCCCGTCACCCAGCGTATTGATGATCTTCCACAGCCCCTCGGCCAAAGGCTCACTCGACTGAGCTTTGCAGTCCATGTAGGCATGCGTATGACCGCCCTCGACCGCGTTCAAGCAGGTAGCTCGCAGCAAATGGGTCTTGCCGCATACGTCCTCGCCGCAAAGCCAATAACCGAAAAAACCCTGGGCCTGACCCTTCAGGGTGGCGCGCAGTTCAGCGTTATCGCCAACGACAAAATTCGCGAAGGTAGGCTGATGGGGCGCATCGATGGGCAATACGGCCTGTTCGCTCACAAGTTGTATTTCCTGTTTTTTAAGATTCGCCCTGCTCCATAGAGTCCCGAATCTCCTGAGGTTTTTCACCGCGCAGACGACGCCATGAGTGACGGCCCCATACCAGCAAATAGTGACTACCGGACGCAATGCACAAAGCCGCCAACAAGGGGAAGGCATAAACCTGTAAAAATGCCAGCAGGCCCGGGCCAAGCTCACCAATGGGCATCTGGCTGACCATCAGCATCAGCACGACAATGATCTGCACCGCTGTATTGGTTTTGCTGAGCAGGCTCGGATTCACGGTCAGATCGCCGAAGACTCCGCGATAAACGCCAGCGCCCAGCAAAATCAGAATGTCCCGGGTCAAAATGAGTCCTATCAACCACAGCGGAATCAAATCTTGCAGCGTAAAAACGAGATACATTGCCGCCACAAGAAACTTGTCTGCCAACGGGTCAAGCAGAGTGCCCAACTCCGTCTGCCAGCCATAGCGTCGAGCCAAAAAACCATCCAAGGCGTCAGAAAAACCAGCCACCAGCATTAGCCAAAACGCGCCCATCACTTGGTGCTTCCACAGCAGCCAGGCGATGGGCAGCACCAGTACGATGCGCAGCATGCTCAAGTAGTTGGGCAGCGCACTCACGAGGCGCCCAGCCAAATAAATTCAAGATTTGTTGCAGATTCTGGTAGCGGCAGCTGGACTGTTTGCGGGGCATGATCAAACTGCCCGTCGTCAATGAGCAGCGAGCGCAGCTGAAGGTCTGTTGCTACGGAGTTTATGCGCAGAGTGAGCGCGTCTGCCTGCAGCCCAAGAACCATGACCGAGTCGATAAACTCCAGGGACTGCAGATAATCAAGCAAGCCTGCATAAGCCCCTATGCCTGCAACACCGCGCACCACCAAGTCGTGTTGGCGCGGGACATGGGTGAAAACTAGGTGCTGATCGAGCACGTGACCCGTTGCCATATCGATGCCAGTACGCACCAGATTTTCCAGGCCAACACCGCGCAAAAACTGGGACGCCTCGCCGTCACTGGAGCGCACCAGCCACTCGCCGGTATACAGCCTCTCGCCCAATATCTCTTGCACACTGAATCGGCCGAGTAGGTACTGACTAGCCATGTAGCGCTGATTGGCCTGATCCAGCACGTCGGTGAACTTGCCCCAAATCACGCCAGGATTTACGGCCACACTGTCCTGTAAGTCCATCAGCGGCAGCATGACCGGCAAGCCTCGCTGCTGCGCGGCAGCGTCAAGTTCGTTGCGTATGCCCACCGCACCATGATCGACTACCTTGCGGCCACTCGTTTCGTCCAACACCATCCAGATCATGGTCAGCGGACGACGCGACCACCATGTTGGCAGCTGGCCATCTCTGGTGAGCTTTTTGATCGCCGCTGGCTGAAAGTCAAAGCGTACTGCTAAGCCTGAGTTGACGCCTTCCGAGGCGTTGTCGATCAGGCCGCGCTGCACCGGGTCTAACTGCCGCGGATCAAAGTAGACGAATCTGGTGTAGTACTGGTCGGGGGTCTCTAGGGCCTTGGCGACGATTGAACTGCGAGGCACCGACGCCAGACCCGTGGTGCGTGACAGCACCCGCAGCAAGGAGCGCTGCGCCGCGGCGAGACGCGCACTTTCGCTCTGATCCGGGACAAGCTGCTCGACCTGATAAAGCCAGTCAATCGTCTGACCGCGGGTCTGTTGCGCTGCGACCAGTGCGCTTTGAGACAGCATCATCAGGGCCACTGTTAACGCGCAGAACCAGGTGAACAGCGATTTTCGAATGCGGTGCCAAGTGGACATGGAGGTGATAACGCTTCACATCGATACGACTTATCAGTGTAGCCGAGTTGGACACTGGATGAGTATTTTTGTAAGGGCGGAATCTGCTAAGCAGTCGGCGATCTGCGTGATTTAATGCCGCATTGAACCGGGGCATTTGCCCTAAAGATAAGAGAGGTCTCGTGGAGATTGATGAGGGATTAGCCCAGCGTGTACGCCAGACACTGTTTGAGCTTGCCGAATTCGCGGACATCAGCGAGCGCAAAATGTTCGGCGGTCTGGTCACCATGGTAAATGGCCACATGACCTGCGGACTTTCCGGACGCCGTGATCAACAGGGCAGCGACGCTGGGCTCATGCTGCGCGTCGGCGCGAATCGCTATGAAGAAGCATTGCGCGATCCCTATTGTCGAAAAATGGAATTTACCGGCAAGCCAATGACCGGTTTTGTCTCCATCGACGCCGAAGGCCTAGCCGAAGACGAGGACCTGCGCCGATGGTTGGCACTCGCCCTGAGTTTTGTCCTGGCCCAGCCTCCAAAGTAAGCGAGCTATCTCCTGTCGCACCATGGATTTTGGTCTGGGGCTGCATAGCCTGTAGACTGCGGCCTTTTCCCAGCGAAGATCATCATGTCCGGATCCGATAGCGACACAACCGATCAGCGTGGCGGCCTCACTTACAAGGATGCCGGTGTCGACATCGAGGCGGGGGCACAGCTGATTGAACGCATAGCGCCGGCTGCCAAGGCCACGCGCCGACCCGAGCTGCTGGGTGGTTTGGGCGGTTTCGCCGCCATGGCCGAGCTGCCAAAGGGCTATGAGAGTCCGATTTTGGTGACCGGCACCGATGGTGTGGGCACCAAACTGAAGATCGCCATAGATTACGACCGCCACGACTTCGTTGGTCAAGACCTCGTCGCCATGTGTGTGAACGATGTGCTGGTAGTTGGCGCCGAAGCCTTCTTGTTTCTCGATTACTACGCCACGGGCAAACTCGATGTCGACGTCGCTGAACGCGTCATCAAGGGTATCGCTCATGGCTGCTCGCTGGCCGGCTGCGCCTTGGCCGGCGGTGAGACCGCAGAAATGCCAGGCTTTTACAGTGACGGCGAATATGACCTGGCGGGTTTTTGCGTCGGTGTGGTGGAAAAGGCCAAGATCATCGACGGCACCCAGGTTAGAGTCGGCGACCACATCATCGGCCTGCCAAGCTCCGGCCCCCACAGCAACGGCTACTCGCTGATTCGCAAGGTACTGGAGAACTCCGAACTCGTACCCGACGACACATTGCTGGACGAGTTGCTGGCACCGACCCGGATTTACGTTAAGCAAGTGCGAAAATTACTGGAGACCGTCGACGTTCACGGCATGGTGCATATTACCGGCGGAGGGTTCTACGAGAATATCCCGAGAATATTCTCGGACGGTGGCATCGCTGCCCTCATCGATGTAGACAGTTGGCAGCGACCCAGCGTGTTTTCTTGGCTGCAGCAGGCGGGCAATATTTCCGAGCTGGAAATGCTCACCACCTTTAATTGCGGCATTGGGCTGCTGTTAATTGTCGCCGAAGAAAACGTCGGGGCGACCATGGCGACGCTGCAAGATCAGGGCGAAGCCCCGGTGCAGATAGGTGCTATCGTCCCGGCAGATCACCAGCCCCAAGCAGGACAAATACTGATCGGGAAATAGCGGTCCTATCGCTGCAACTGCTCGCAGCGCTGGGAGCTGCCGAATATACGCCGCCAACCCCTAGGTCTTGGGTAGCGTCACTCCAGTCTGCCCCTGATATTTGCCACCCCGGTCTTTGTAGGTGGTCTGACAGCGCTCGTCTGACTGAAAGAACAGCATCTGGGCGACGCCTTCGTTGGCGTAAATTTTCGCGGGCAGGGTCGTGGTGTTGGAGAACTCAAGCGTCACATGCCCCTCCCATTCCGGCTCCAGCGGCGTCACGTTGACGATGATCCCGCAGCGCGCATAGGTGGACTTGCCAAGGCAAACCGTCAGCACATCTTCCGGGATACGAAAATACTCAACGGTTCTGGCAAGGGCGAAAGAGTTCGGCGGAATGATGCAGTAGTCACTTTCCACATCCACAAAGCTGCGTTCATCGAAGGCTTTGGGATCCACCGTGGCGGAGTGGATGTTGGTAAATACTTTAAATTGATTCGCGCAGCGCACGTCGTAGCCGTAGCTCGAGGTGCCATAAGAAATCACCTTGCCGCCGTCTTCATTGGTGCGTATCTGTCCGGCCTCAAAAGGTTCGATCATCCCCTTACTGGCTTGTTCGACGATCCAGCGATCGGATTTGATAGTCATAGTATCCCTTACCCTTTTTATCCCGTTACGGTGTTACCCGGTTAGTCGTCGACCATCGAAATCGTCGGGCCGGCGGCGGCTGGGCTTTTGCGCCCCCATAGCTGGGCCGCCATATTACGCGCCGCATCGCGATACAGGGCGCTGATTTTCGAATCGGGTTCAACTTTGACCGTGGGCTGCCCGCCGTCGGCCTGTTCACGAATCGACATAGCCAGGGGCAACTGGCCCAGCAGCGGCACCGACAGATCTTCTGCGACACGCCGACCACCGTCGGCACCAAACAGATGGCTTATGTGCCCGCAGCTCGGGCATTCATGCACGCTCATATTCTCCACAATGCCCAGCACCGGAATGTCCACCTTGGCGAACATCTCGATACCCTTCATGGCATCCAGCAGGGCAATATCTTGGGGTGTGGTAACGATTACAGCCCCGGACACCGGCGCTTTTTGTGACAAAGTCAGCTGAATGTCACCGGTCCCCGGCGGCATATCGACTATCAGATAATCAAGATCTCCCCATAGGGTTTGACCCAAAATCTGCTGCAGGGCACCGCTGGCCATAGGGCCGCGCCATACCATGGGGGTTTTATCAGTCGTCATAAAGCTCATGGACATGGCTTTCAGACCATGGGCGCGGATCGGCTCAAAGTGTTTGCCGTCCTTGATGTTGGGCCGCTGGCCTTCCGCGACGCCGAGCATCATCCCCTGACTGGGGCCGTAAATATCTGCGTCAAGCAAACCAACCTTGGCACCCTCGGCATCCAGCGCGAGGGCCAGATTTACCGCTGTGGTCGATTTACCCACACCGCCCTTGCCGCTGCTCACCAACACGATGTGCTTGACCTGACCGAAACCCGAACCACCGCTCACGGCAAAGTTCAGCTGCAGATCGACGGTGTCTACTTCCAAAAAGGCCGCCAGCTGGACCGCAAGATCTGCCTGCAGTCCGGCAGCGGGATATCCCAAGGTAACCGAGACTTGGTTGCCCGATGTGAGCACCCGCGCGCCCAAGCTGCCCCAAGATTGCCCCAAATAGGGGTCGATAAATTCTTCGACTTTCACTGCGCAGTTACCTTGCTTTTACTCAGCCCGCAAGTGTAGGCCAAAGCCCAGTGGAGCGCCTGTGAAAGCGCGACACAAATGCATCGAAGACCAGCAGGACGCTCTTAGTGACTGCACTTGTGGCCTCAGGCACGGTATGCTCCGCCCGCAAAATCCGCCGCCAACGATCAACCCAGGCCCAGCATGTCACGTCGCATTTTAGTTACCAGTGCACTGCCTAATGCCAACGGCCCCATCCACTTGGGCCATGTGTTAGAGCAAATCCAAACCGATATTTGGGTGCGGTTTCAGCGCATGCGCGGCAATCAGGCGATCTATGTCTGCGCCGACGACACCCACGGCACGGCCACCATGATTAAGGCCGAGCAAGAGGGCGTGTCTGCCGAGACCCTGGTGGAGAACATGCGCCAACTGCATATGGCGGATTCTCAGGGGTTTTTGATTGCCCACGACAACTACTACTCCACCCATTCACCGGAAAATCAGCATTACTCAGAGCTGATCTATAACCGCCTGCAGGAAGCCGGGCTGATCTTTACCGAGGAGGTCGAGCAGCTTTACGACCCGCAAAAAGGCCTGTTTTTGGCAGACCGCTTCGTGGTTGGCAGCTGCCCGAAATGTAAAACCCCGGATCAATATGGCGACAACTGCGAAAACTGCGGCGCCACCTACAATGCCAACGAATTGATCGATCCCAAGTCGATCTTCAGCGGAGCCACACCTGAGCTGCGCGGATCAGACCACTACTTCTTCGACCTAGGTCGCTATACGGACTTTCTCAAAGTGTGGACCCGCAGCGACGCCGTGCAGCCCGAGATCGCCAATAAGTTGGCCGAGTGGCTGGACGACGGTCTGCGCGCCTGGGATATCTCTCGTGACGCCCCCTACTTTGGCTTCACCATTCCTGGGACCACAGACAAGTATTTTTATGTCTGGATGGACGCTCCCATTGGCTATATGGCGAGCTTCCAAAACTTGTGCGATCAGAAAAACGAGCTGAACTTCGACGACTTTTGGGCCAAGGATTCCAGCGCCGAGGTACATCACTTTATCGGCAAGGACATCGTCAACTTCCACGCCCTGTTCTGGCCGGCAGTGCTCGATGGCTCGAACTTTCGCACCCCGACCAAGGTGCACACCCACGGATTCCTGACCGTGGACGGCACCAAGATGTCCAAATCTCGCGGCACCTTTATTCTGGCCAAGACCTACTTAGACCATCTTAGCCCCGAGTACCTGCGCTACTACTATGCTGCCAAGCTGAACGGTTCCGCCGATGACCTCGACCTGAATCTTGAAGACTTTGTCGCCCGGGTAAATTCAGACCTTGTCGGCAAGGTGATCAACATCGCCAGCCGCACCGCTGGCTTTTTGGTGAAGCAATTTGATGGCGTGCTGGCAGATACCGTGCACGATGAGGCACTGATGGCGCAGTTCCACGCTCAGGTAGAACCCATTGCGGCGCTATTTGAATCTGGTGATACCGCCAAGGCCATGCGCGAGGTGACGGCCCTGGCAGACGCGGCGAATCAGTACATTGCCAAACACGAGCCCTGGAATATGGCGAAGGATCCAGAGCAGCGGGATGCAGTGCAGCTGGTGTGTAGCCAGGGCA
>JADHNQ010000073.1 GCA_016779425.1 Pseudomonadales bacterium
ATCGTATCCGTCAAATCTCCCCTAACGCCGTAGACAATTCGCAGTGTTTCCTTGGTGCTGGTGTTGATGTTGTCACCCCAGTCCATCGAGTCGCGAGAAATTTGCAGCCCGCCGTCCATACCAGCGAAACCGGCGCCGCTGTTATCAGCTAGAGCCGCAAGGCTCTCTGGCAGGTAAGGGTTATCGGGTAGACCGTGTAGAAGGTCCGTAAAGTTATGGTATTGCTCAATCGAGGTGATCTCTTGCAGGTTGTACTTTGCTTCGAAGAACAAAGTCGCCGTGTCCGTGAAATCGTAGTGACCGATCACGTCTATAGACTTTGCTTCCGTTTCGGGAATGGCGTGTACATCGTTCGGACGAATGTAGCTTTGCGAAGCGCCGAACTGGTTGAAAGAACCCGCAACTAGCCCGTCTGAATAGGGTCCTAGCGAACCGTCTTCGGCAATCACCCAACAACCGCCAGCAGCACCGAATGAACCTGCGCCATCGAGGGAACTGTTGTATCCGGTGAAACTGTCGAGACAGTCGGCCGTGCCGTTACCGTCCAAATCCGGAGTGCCAGCAAGCGGGAAGTCGCCAAGGGCTACGACCCCGTAGGGCGAGGTGATGTTAAAGGTATAACCTGGTAACAACGCTCGTGGAGGTGCTGCCGCAGCTTGGGCAAAAAGCGCCGCTTCGGCCGCGTTTAGCGTCGGCGCACTACCGAATTCTGATGTGTAGTTATCAACAAATGTTTCTTGCGAGGGGATTCTCAAGCCCCAAGGAAACAAACCGGTGTTATCAAAGTTGTAGTACTGCGATAAAGACGGGGTTCCCCCAGCGCTGATATCGCCTTTTTGAAAGCGCAGTGCAGGGTTGTTTCCATCATCGTAGATATTCTCGTTCGCGAGAAAACTGCGGTCGCCCATGAGTAGGCCGTTATCTTGATCCATCTGCAACGCGAATGTGATGTTTCCGCGTCCGTCTGCAAAGTTGCGGCCGCCTACTAAGCTCAGGCGGTTTTTACTGTTGTCCATGTACTGGTCTGTGCCCGTTTGCACGGAAAACTCCAGACCCTCGAAGTCTTCCTTAAGGACAAAGTTCACTACCCCCGTCAAAGCGTCGGAGCCGTATACTGCGGACGCACCGCCAGAGAGCACATCGACCCTTTCAACTAAGGCAGCTGGAATAGTCGTGATATCTACCGAGGCCGTGCCTTCGATACCGGCGACATGTCGTCGTCCGTTCACCAGCGTCAGGGTTCGTTTGAAACCAAGGCCGCGCAGGTCAAGGGCTGCGCCACCAAAATTATTGGTGCCGTCTACGTTAGAGGCCGTAGCGTCCAACGAGTTCGTTGCGGAAATGCTTGCCGTCAAGGAAGGCGTGTCGTTGAGTACCTCACTAATGTCGAGTTGTCCCGAGCTCGTCAGGACATCCGAAGAGATGGACAGCAAGGGCTGGGAGGATGTTTCGTTCGTTGTCGCGATTCTGGATCCGGTAACCACAACCTCTTCGATGATCTCTTCCGAGACCTCTTCTGCACTCAATGTCATGGGCAGTACCGCCATGTTGAGCGCGAGAGTTGTTGCTAGCACGGACCGAGGCATTCTTTGATGCCTTAGGATCTGTTTCGCCATCAGGGATAGGCTCCTTATATTCCGACTGTTACTAACTCCCCTAATCTTCCTGTTAGCAAAATACGTACCAATCACGAATGCCTTCATTTTCATTGGCCTGGTGTGGTGCGTGGCTATGATTTGTTTCAATATTGTTAACGTTTGGTGCACTTCATTGCATTGGTGAACCAAACAAGTGCAGTCATAGCGATGCACTTGGGTAGAGGCCCGGCCCAAGATTGTTGCGCCCCGACAACCTGCCCCAGGGCACACATCCATTGCATCAAGGCGACTAGCGGGTGCGGTTCTTCTGGAACTGCTCGGGTATGTAGACAGGCCAGCCGTAGGCGCGTGCGCCACGCCCAACACCGTGCATGACGATAAAGTCATCGTGGATATGGATATCCTCTCGTCCATTGATTAACCGGACGATGTTGGCTGCATCGCGTAACTCGGCAGTCGAGAGCTGCAGCGCGCGCTCATTAGGGCGGTAGTTCGACCGCAACATAAAGTCCAGACCGGGCTCGGCGGACATCTCGATACGTCCGCCCATGATCCAGCGGATGGTATTCGTCGCTGAGAACTCTACTAGTGCCTCCAAACTGTCGAGGTATTGGGGGAAATCTCGAATCACCAGACGCCCAGGATATAGGGTGTTTCCGGTGAAAAGTATTTCCGACCATCCATCGAATACGCTAATGGCAGAGGCATCCAGTCCGGGTGTTGGCAAAACATCTAGCACTCTGCCGCCTAAATCGAGCTTGCCCTTGCTCGGCCAGTCACCGCCTAACACTGTTGACCGCAGGACATCATCGCCGTCCACTACTACGGTATCGGGTCGATCTTCAAACTGCCCCAATGCCGCGATCTGAGAGGTCTCGGAGCCCAGTGCCAGTACCATCAGCGGCATCTTCGGAACGCCATTAGCCTGCTGCCAACGTTCGATCAGGCGATCAACAACCTGGCGGAGCGGGAAATACTCGGCTTCTTCTGTGGCGCCGGCATCCAACAGCACGGCCCGCTCCTCGCCCATCAGCAGATACATAAAGGGAGCTTCCCAATGTATCGCAGGGTTTTGACGCAGAATAAACGTATGCTCGTTATAGCGATGCACCTGCACACGGACATCAGTGTTGGCCTTGGCAGAGATGCTGCCATGAATCCAAGTGAACCTTAGATTACCGGTTGCTGGATGCTCAGGGTCCCACTGCGCTGCGGCCGGCATGACCGTCATGCAGCCCAGCACTATCGAAAATAACCATTGTCTGTACTTCATATTCTAAGGATCCGTCGTGTAGGCCCATGGCACTTCGTTGTAGATCAAAAAATCCGCGTATTTGTAAATTCCAGCCTGATCGATGACCTGCGTGGCCGTTACCGCTTCATCAAGCATCTCAAGGGACATCTGCATGGGCGGCTCGCTGGGCTGCCAGGTGGTGCCAATGGGGTAATCGACCGTCGGCATTCTCGTCATCTCAATATGATTGTTGATCAGATGAGACACCGGATAGTCGTCGGCCATCGCGCGCAGACGCTTGATACTGGCGGCCCAAGCGTCCCAGTCCTCCAAGTAGAGTCGACCGCGATAAAACATA
Source organism: Pseudomonadales bacterium (assembly GCA_016779425.1). GTDB lineage: Bacteria > Pseudomonadota > Gammaproteobacteria > Pseudomonadales > Azotimanducaceae > UBA4421. The sequence goes on from JADHNQ010000073.1 coordinate 3,191, forward strand.
TCGCCGGTGTATAGCAAGTCGGTCCATTCGTCGTAGAAAGCAATCTCAGAGCTTTGGTGCCCTGGCGTTCCCGTGATAACAAAATTTCTGCCTCCGAGATCAAACTCCAGGCGCTCGTCAGGGTAGTTGCTAAACCCCCAATAGTGCATGACCTCCTCATGAGTCAGACCGACCATGGTCGTGTTTTCTCGGTCCACAAATTGATTCCACGCAGCGTAGTGGTCACCGTGCAGATGGCTGTTCGCTACGATCAAATGCGTTGATGACTGATCGAACTCTGCCTCCCAATTTGCGATCAGCTCATCCACCACCTCACGTAGTGGGAATAAAGCAGGCGATGAGGTCGACCCCTGATCAATCAACAGGGCCACGCCATTACCAAAAAACACATACATAAAGGCGCCTTCGTAGTTGATCGCCTTGTTTTCGCGCAAGATATACGTGTGATCGTTATAACGATGCACCTGCACTGCAGGATCAGTGTTATCCATGGCGGACTTTGAGCCGTGTATCCATTGGTCAGGAAACTCCCCGGGTGCTGCCGCGCTGCTCGGGAACAGCAGATCGCCTTTCGGCACAAGGGACATGGCCACCTCCACCGCAAAGATGCCCATGGTCACCATGACTATCGCGACCCCGCGTTTTATTAACATCGATTTTGCTTCCTCATCTATTTTTCCTAATACGCCAACCGTTTGATTAACCAGTAGAGACCAAGACCAGCGATCGTCATGCTGGCGGGTTCGGCAACGCGCTGACGATACAAAGGCCAGCGCTGCAGCCAGCCAAAAACGAGATACGCCGTTAACAACACCGTAATTTGACCGATCTCTACACCAAGATTGAATAACAAAAGAGCCGAGAGCACGGAGCCTTCGGGCAGCGCCAGCTCACCTAACGCAGACGCAAAACCCAGGCCGTGCAACAGCCCAAAACCAGTTACCACCAGCAACCGCCACTTAGCGACATGGCGGGAATACAGGTTATCGATGGCGATGTACAAAATTGAGGCGGCGATTAAGGGTTCGACAAAATGCATGGGCGCCGCGATATAGCCTAGCGTCGTCAAGCCGAGGGTGACCGAATGCGCCAAGGTAAAAGCCGTTACCTGCAGCAGCAATGAAGAAAGCTTGGTCGATAGAAAAAACAGCCCAAGGATGAACACCATATGGTCGAATCCCATGGGAATGATGTGTTGGATGCCGACAACTAACCAAGTTAGTGATGGCAGCCACGCTTGGAGTTGTAGCACCGCGCTGACCATATAACCCTCACCGGGCTTGGCTCGCGAATCATCGAGCCTGATGTCGCCGCTCGACCGCGTTCCCGCAGTAAGCAGGCGCGATATGGGTAAGGCCGCGAAGGAATCCACTCGCACTAAGCAAGGCCAAGGCACGTCGAGTGTATCCTTTAGCCCGATCGCGATGACCGACTCAGAGGAAGGCCTAGCGCCCATTAGCGCAAACTGCACATCTGCCATTTGCGGAGTGAGGGGATTTTTGATGGCTTCAAGCGATGTAGCCGTTGCTCGATAGTCGCGCAGCGCCAGCTCGCGGAGCTGGCCATCGACCACAACCTCGATTCCTGACTCAAGCGCTTTCAGAGCCCGATAAAGCGCCCCGCTTTTGGGAGCCGACTCTGGATTAGACACCGCATCCCAATAGGATTCGGGCGTCATCAGTGCTGATTGACCCAGGTCGATCTGCACGGATACTGTCACATCAGAAGTCGCGTCAGCCGATATTTGTATTTCGGTCATGTTGAGCATATGCGCATGAGTAACGGGCAGCCAAGCTAGCGCTAAGGCCAAAAAACCCACCCATTTCGTCACCGCCATCCTCAATCGGGTCTCCTCGCGTCAAAAAGCGTGCGCACTCTTTTGCAAGTGCCGATTGCTTCACCACTGCACTTCCGCAAACAACACAAAGCAACATATGTGCCATGAGCTCGACCTATAAGAACCGCGGTCTCAGGACGTCGGCTGCACTGATAACGAGCAACGGGCCAGATTTGCGCACAATTAACGAACAACGGCCCATCGACAGTGAGCGATGTCTGGCGCAAGCCTCTGCTATGCCGCAAAAACAAATTTTGGGAGACTGCTCTCCGCCAATCAGCTCACGGGGAGTTAACAATGAGTCGACAACAAGAAAAATTCGATCTTGCCGAGCTAGAGGGTCGTGTAGCGGTCATTACCGGCGCGGGTAACTTTGGTATCGGCTGGGGCTTGGCAAAGTACGCGGCGCTCAATTTGCATATGCATGTCGCTTTAATCGATTTGCATGAGGCTACGGTTGAACAGGCCGCCGCTGATCTGCGCGTTATGGCCCCGGACCTTGGTATTTTGGCTCTTGCCTGCGACGTAACGAGCAGCGCCGATTTGAGCAGCGCACTTGAACGAATCGATGTTCATTTCGCTGGCAAGGGCATTGGCGCGGTATTCGCGAATGCTGGCGTCCTTTTCAACAACAGCATTCTGAAAAGTGACATCGAGGATTGGGAAACGACCCTGAACGTGAACGTGCTGGGGGTGGTGAAGACCATAAAAGCCTTCGTGCCAAGACTGCAGGCGCAGGCCGAAAAATCAATTTTCTGCACCACGGCTTCCGTGGGTGGACTGGTGCGCGGTGATGGCGGAGCCGCTTCTTATCAGGCGAGCAAACACGCTGTCGTCGCACTTACGGAATCGCTCTCTTTCGAGATCGCCAGGAAATCACCCCAAGTGCATGTCCGGGTGTTATGCCCCTGCATCGTTAGCACCTCCTTGATGAAATCGAGCCAGCTGAATAAGTCAGCCAAAAACGCACCGGCTAGTACCGATGTCGCGTCGATTAAGCCGAACGAAATGGTGCTGGGTATGACTCCGGAGCGACATGCTGAGCAGGTCTTCGATCTGATCGCCGACGGTAAATTCTATCTCGTTACCGACAACGTGAGACCCTATGTCGACCATGACTTTCCCTTTGACGCCATGAACATCATTGCCGAGCGTTTTGATAACTTGAAAGAACTACAGCTCGACAATGCCGACGCATTCAAAACGCCGGCGGAAGGCTACCCTTCTTCTATCTTAAAGGGCCCGATGTTTCGGGCACAAACGACGATCGGCAACAAAGATTGAACTTGCCGCGCCTTACCAAGTCAGCGCGACATGGGGCCTGTCGAATAGTCTCGCGAGGTAGCTTTGTAACGCTGGGCGAGATTCCAGCAAGCCGGATTTACGTGACCAGTTAGTGGTCCAGCCGACGATAATATCCGTCAGAGAAAATTGCTCACCGAGAATAAAATGCTGATCTGTTAGGTGCTGCTCAAGCACATCCAAACCGGCACCAGCAAGCTGTCGATTTAACGCTAACGCCGCGGCCGTTTCCGTCTTCGCTATCTCCAGCCGACCTAGCTGAAAGCTGTGCCACAAATAGGCTTCAATTTCAGACTGAGCAAAAGACACCCATTGGTTGTGCAGGCTCCGCTCTTTCGCGCCTTGCGGGGCTAGCAGACTTTGGCCCGGGGTGATGTCACACAGATGCTGACAAATCGGAGCAGACTCGAACAACACAAAGTCGCCAACTTGCATCGCGGGTATCTTCGCCTGAGGATGCAAGCGCCTGAGTTCATCACCGCCAATCATGCCGTCATAGTGCCGGTAAGAGACCTCGAGCCCCAATTCATCTACCGTCCATGCCACTCTGGCCGCACGGTTACCACCTGATCCGTAGATAGTAATTTGCTCATTCACAGTCCAGCTCCTCAAATACCCGTCGTTTTTTGTTGTTAGCGGGTTACTCGGGCCATCAAGCCCAAGGCGGAAAAGCAGCCGAGTAATTCCTCGTGATCTAGCCCCTTAGCGATCACTACCAGCCGCGTTCTGCGATCCTCACCTGGCCACGCATCAAGAAGCTGCGGAGGATGAAAGACATGCTGTACGCCATGGATCACCATGGGCCGGTCAAGGCCAGCCACATTAATAATGCCTTTAACCCGCAGCAAATCCTGACCACGAAATTGCATGAGCATCGTCAGACAAGACTCGAATAAGACAGCGTCTACAGGTTCGTCGAAGACTAGGCTACTGGCCTGCACACCGCCATGCCGGCTTCTGTCGTGTTCGCCATGGCCATGCGCGTTGACGGCGTTAGAGACTTGGGTCTTGAAATCGCCCGCGAGCCAGGCTCCGACATCACTGCTCTTGTTCTCCAGTCCATAAGCTTGGGAGCCAAAGATCCAATCGGCCTGAGCCTGGCCATCGATTACTGCGCTGATCGGTGCAGCGGGCGCATATTGCCGGATAGCTGTTTCCAAGGATTGCGCCGAATCGTCGAGCAGGTCCGTTTTCGTCAGCAAAATACGGTCAGCAACAGCAACCTGCTTGACCGCCTCAATATGGTGATCCAGCGTCGCGATGCCGTTTACCGCATCTACCGTCGTAAGTACGCCCGCTAGCATGTATTGCGACGCTACTTGCTCGTCTCCAATGATGGTTTGCAGTATCGGTGCTGGATCGGCAATGCCAGTGGTTTCGATGATGACTTTGTCAAACCAGCGTTTACCGCTCCGCGCATAGCGCCAGGGGGCCTCGCTCAGGGTTTGTACTAGATCCGTGCGAATGGTGCAGCAAATGCAGCCACTGTTGACGGCTACCAGGGTGTCATCGTCAATCGGCACCAACAGTTCGTGGTCTAGACCAACTTCACCAAACTCATTGACCAAAACCAGCGTACGCGACAACGCGCCAGTGCGGCCTAAGTAATCGAGCAGGGTCGTTTTACCGCTTCCAAGAAAGCCGGTAAGTACGGTTATGGGAATAGGAATGGGCGACAGATCGGTTCTCTTCATGCTTTTAAAAAATCGGGCTTAAGGCTTGGACAATCGCCTGCATTACAGGTGCACCAGTTTGGTTACATTATAACTTTTTTGGGGCAGCAGAACCTGTCTGAGTAACGTATTCTCTTACCTAGTTTAACCAACATAGGAAACACCATGGCGAACCTGACTTTCATGAACAACACCATTTTTGATCACGGTGCCAGCAATCAGCTCGGTCAGGTCCTTGCCATGCATGGCATACGCCGCCCGCTGCTGTGCACGGACAAAGGCTTGGTCAATCTCGGCATGGTGACCGACCTGGTCTCTCACTTGGGCAACGATGCTGCGCTGACAATCTTTGACGGCACACCTGAAAATCCTACCCAGATGGCCGTAGAGGAAGCAGTCGCCGCATACCAAGAAGCAGGCTGCGATGGAGTGGTCGCCCTTGGAGGCGGTTCGTCCATGGACCTGGCAAAAGCAGTCGCCCTGGCAGTCACTCATGAGGGGGACCTGCTTCAATATACCGCCGGCCTTGGAGGTGCTGGAAAAATTGGCACCGTGGCGCCCTTGATCGCCATCCCCACCACGTCGGGTACCGGCAGCGAGGTTTCCTCCGGTGCTGTGATCATCATGAACAATGGCGAAAAACTGATCCTTGCTAGCCGCAACTTGGTGCCAATGACGTCCATTTGTGACCCGTCTCTGACCCTTGGCCTGCCACCTCTGCTCACCGCGGCGACAGGAATGGATGCGATGACCCACTGCATTGAGGCCCTGCTTTCACCACAAATTAATCCACCCGCAGAAGCGGTCGCCTGCGATGGCATTGAGCGCGGTATTCGCGAGGGGAATCTCGTCAAAGCGGTCAAAGACGGCTCTGATGAAGATGCACGCTGGCATATGATGATGGCTGCGGCGGAGGGTGCCATGGGCTTCAGTAAGGG
>JADHNQ010000074.1 GCA_016779425.1 Pseudomonadales bacterium
ATAGAAGGCGAAAACGCCCGCGGCATGGCCTATATCGAAAAAGACGAACTCGACCAAGCGGTTGAGAAGCGCCTGCGTCAGGGCTGGGCTGTTTGCGTGCATGCGAATGGCGATGCAGCCATAGATCGGGCGCTAGATGCGTTTGCCAAGGCAAAGGCGAAGGGGTTGGACCCTGCCGCACGGCGCTGCCGCATCGAACATTGCAGTATTTTGCATGACGAACAAATCGAAAAAATGGCGGAGCTGGGCCTATCCCCCAGCTTTTTGATTGGTCATGTGCACTACTGGGGCAAGGCCTTTGTCGAAGACATTTTTGGTTTGGAAAAGGCATCCAAGCTAGATCGCACCGGCGCCTGTGAAGATCTTGGCATTCGCTGGAGTCTGCATTCCGATGATCCGGTAACGGAAATGAACCCGTTGCGGTGTATGGAAAATGCCGTGGTGCGGAACATGTGGCGTAGCGACGAGCTGTTGGCTCCGGAAGAACGAGTGCCCGCAGCTGCAGCCCTTCGTGCCATGACCATTGATGCTGCATGGCAGTGTCATTCGGATCATGAGGTGGGCAGCCTAGAGGCGGGCAAGTTCGCGGACTTTGTGGTTTTGAAAGAAGACCCGCTCAGCGTCGAGCCAGAGCGTCTCGGGAGCATTGAAGTCCTCGAAACCTGGGTGAACGGCAGACAAGTTTTCGCAAAAGAACGTTAGGTGGCGACAGGTTCACCCTGGCTTAGTCCCTGATCTGGACCCAGGCTAGGGTTTCGCCGGTAGCGACGACGCTGAATGGCGGCAAAGCTAGCGGGAATGAGAAACAACGCGATAATTGCCGAACCCGCTACGCCACCAGCAATCGCCGTAGCCAAAGGCGGCCAAAACTTCCCGCCGTTGACGATTAGCGGGATAAATCCGCCGATAGTGGTCAGCGTGGTAGAGATGATATGTCGCGAGGCGTTCATGACCACGCCCACTACCGCCTCTGTATCGCCGCTACTGGCGGCTTCGTTGGCCTTCAAAGCGGAGAGCACGATGATGGCGCCGTTAATGGCCAATCCCATCATGCCAAGCGATCCGATGAGCGCCATGTAGCCAAACGGGTAGTCAAAAATACGTAATCCCAGCAACGCTAAGCCGAAGCTGAGTACTGCCACCAAGCCAATCAAGCCGGCCTGCCGGAACGAGTTCAGCGATAGGATTACGACCATGCTCATGGCCAGTACAAAGAAAACAAAAACAGACACGATGTTGCCGATAGATTCCGCGCTTTCTTCTGCAACGCCTCCAATCGACAAGCGGTAGCCTGGTGGCGGTTTATATCCCTGTTCAGCTAGTTCAACCTGTATTTGCTTGAGGACTGTGTCCGGAAGGGTAAAGGGCTGAAGAAATGCCTGTACCGTGCTTAGGCGCTCTCCCTGAAGCCGATCGATGGCTGCTGCCGTTGGCAGCAGCTGCCACTGGCCAAGCTCCTGAAGAGGTACGCCTCGAGAACTTCCGGTGCCAAGGGGCAGGGCGGTTAAGTCAGCCATGTCGTTGCGGTGTTCATCCGCCAGCTGAACGCGCACAGGAATCTGGCGGTTGCCCTCGAGAATATTGCCCGCGGCTTGGCCGCTTAGCAGAGCATTGATGTTCTGTGCCAAATCCCCGGTGCTTAAGCCGCTGGCGGCGGAGACATTCTCGCGAGGTTGGAATGTCAGTTTAGGCTCTGCCGTGGATAACGTCGCGCGCACGAAGGTGACCTTGGGAATATCCGCGACCAAGGCGCGCAAAACTTGCGCCTCACGGGCCAATATATCCAAATCAGGGCCGATAATTCGTAGCTCGATGGGTGCGTTAGTCGGCGGTCCCTGTTCAAAGGGAATAGCCAGAACTTCTGCCTCGGGTAAGGCCTCAGCCAACTGGTCTTGCAGGGTGCTCAAGACGGCCTCGGTTTCCAGTGCAGAGCCCGTGTTCACCCACCCGGAAGCAAAGCTGGGTACGCGCTCATTAGTAGAGACAACGTTGTAGTAGACCCGAGGCGCGCCCTCACCAATAGTCCAGAAGGTATCGGTAATCTCTGGATAACTTCGCAGTACTTGATCGGCGCGAAATACGCTGTCTCGTGTTTCCCAAATCGATGCCTGACTGGGTAGGGCGATTTGTACCTGAAATTGATTTCGATCGACTGCGGGAAAGAACTGATTGGTCAATGTGTGGGCAAAACTAAAACCGATGAGCGGCATCACGAGCGCTAACCCGATACCAATGATTGGTCGGTGGATGGCTGCCCGGAGCACTTGTCGGTATGTCCCGCTCATGGCCGCGCTGGAGAAGCCTTGCTGCCACCAGCGGCCGGTATTTTTTGATGGCCACCGTCGTTCCAGATATCCCGCGAAAGCGGGCACAATGGTCATGGCGAGAAAAAAGGAGCTGGCAACGGACAGTGCCACGGTGACACCTAGGGTGCCGGTAAAGTCGCCGACGCCACCGGGCGCTAAGGCGATTGGCATGAATGCGAATACGGTGGTGGCCGTCGATGCCCCAAGGGGAACCCAAAGGTGCTGAATGGATTGCTCAATGGCTTGGTCAATTGGCGCACCTCGCTGACGCTTGAGCTTGTAGTCCTCCACCACGACGATTGCGTTGTCGATCAACAAACCCAGAGAGATAATCAATCCCGTTACCGACATCTGATGCAGCGGAATGTCCAAATACATCATGCCTATAAGAACCATGCCGGCTGACAAGGGAAGCGCCAGTCCGACGGTCAATGCGGAGCGCAAACCCATCATCCAAATCAGCACCAGCAGTACCAGAATCAACGCGAAAGCGAGGTTGGTGGCTAAAGCCATCATGCGTTCGGCAGTGTAGGTGTTTTGCAGATAGACGATTTCCACACCAATGCCGTCGGGTAGACCGGCCTTGAGATCGTCGACCACCTGCAGGGCCTGTTCAGTCCATGGCTCGATCTGCAGTCCGGGCTGCATTTTTGCGTTCACGAACAACACGGGTTGGGTGCCGTGAAAGGCCAGGCTGCGAGGAGGATCTAGGGTCGTTTTACTGACGCTGGCAATGTCTGAGACCCGCAGAGTCTGATTGTTGGCGCCCACATATAAGGGAATTCTGGCGATACGCTCTGCGGATTTGAGGTCAGCCTGAACTTCCACGAGCATATCGCTACTGCCCGACCTCAGCCGGCCTGCGGGAATTTTGGTGTCGGCGCTGGCAATTCGATTGGCCACCTGCAGTGGCCCCAGGCCGCTTGCAGCGAGCTTGAAAGGATCGACGGCAACGCGAATTTCTTCCTCCCCTTCCCCCCAGGTTTCAGCAATTTCCGTCCCCGTGGTATTGGCTAGATTCAGGCGCAGGGTTTCGGCAACGCGCGACAAAATACCTAGCTGGGGTTCAGAGCTGTGTTGCCAGCTAAGCGCCACGATAATAGTCGATGCAATGGGTTGAAGGACCTGTAGCTCTGGTTCCACGCTGCCGGCAGGCAATTGCGGGGCGATGTCGCCAAGGATGTCTCGAACCTCGGACCAAACTCCATCGGTTTCAGATTTCGGCACGGTTTCGTACAGCTCGATCTGAACCACGGACTGCCCTGCCTTAGAGCTGGACCGTAGCTCTTTGATCTCCGGTATTTCTCGCAACGCGGTTTCGATAGGCTCGCTGATCAGGGTCTCCATTCGCAGGGCCGTTGCGCCGGGAAGAAAGGTATTCACACCGCCCCATCGCTCAGACATGCTTGGGTCTTCTTGCCTTGCCAAGCTCAGAAAAGCTGCGCTACCAAGGACGATGATAAAGAGCACCAGCAGCACACTGATGCGGGGGTTGGTGAAGAACAGATTAGCGCGCACTGATGGTAAACCTCGCGGGCGCTGGGATGACTCGCTGGCCCGGCACGATGCGTTGGGTGCCCGTAGCCACTACCCGGTCACCGGGTGATAGCAGACCTCGCACGAACGCGCGATCACCCTCGTTGTGGACGATTTCGATCAATCTGCGCTGTATCGTGTTTTCGTTGTCGACGATATAGAGCCCCCACAGGCCTCGATCCATGGCAGTAAGCGCATCTATGGGCACCCAAAATCCATTGCCAATCACGCTTTCACGGAGTGTCAGCTCGACAACGGCGCCAAGAGGAATGCTCTGGTCTTGAATGCTAAAAATCGCGGTAGCGGTTCGAGTGCTTGGATCCACCTCTGGCAGGACCGTGCGCAACCTGCCCTTTGCCGCAACGGTCTGCCATCTAATTTCATAGGCCTGATCAATTTCGAGGGTGGCTACAGCGCCCTCGGGTATGCCAATGTGAGCTTCGCTTTGTCCCATTTCTACGAGGGTTAGAGCGGGAAGTCCTGAACCTATTTGGCTGCCTTCGTCCACATGGCGAGCTTGAATTACGCCGTCATAGGGAGCCTCGATAGAGGCTTGAGTCAGTGCTACCTGCATCGTCTCGACCATGGCTTGGGCTCGTTCAACGGCAGCAAAGGCTACCGCCAGCTGAGCTTTGCTGGCCTGATATTCTAGTCGGGCCTCGTCAAAGGCCTGTTGCGAAATATGGCCCTTTGCCCGCAACGCCCGCAGCCGCCGTTCTGTGTTAGCAGCCAGTTCGGTTTGCGCGCGAGTTGCATTTTGATTCGCAATGGCCAAGGCAGCGTCTGCTTGGGTTTGCCTTAAGCTAGATTGCAGGGCCCGTGTATCCAAGCGCGCCAAGATCTCCCCGGCTTCTACCCGATCGCCTAAGTCGACGTTGACTAGGGCGACTTCGCCGCCGCGCTCAAAACCCAAATCAGACCGGCGCGATGCTCTGCTGATCCCGGCATAGACCCGTGTCGTGCTGTATGCAGCCTGGGGTGTGACGTGAATATAGGAAACCGTGAGTTCTGCCAGGGCCTGTGGGCCCCAAAGGGTCAAGGGCAGCAATACCCATAGGATGACCCTAAGAACTCTAGGCATTTTTCCGGTAGTTTTATCCATAGCGCGCCTCAAAGCAGTTCAAAGGGCTTAACGTCGAAAAGACAATTACGCACTTAATGTTATCATTGCTTACATTTGTTACCCAAGAAAATAGCGATGCGTGTGCGGAGATTTTGTGAAAAAAAAATCCAATTATCATCACGGTGAATTGCGTGAGTTGTTAATGAGCCTCGCGGTGCAGGACATTGCCGCCGGGGGTTTAGAAAAACTGAGCATCAGAGCACTGGCGCGACGGGCCGGTGTTTCACCCACCGCACCTTTTCGGCATTTTCGCGATAAGCAGGCGCTGCTCGCGAGTTTGGCCATTGAAGGGTTTCGCGAACTTGCGCGGAGAATCGAGACTCAGGTAACCCGGCAGCAATCACTAAAGGAGCGATTTATTCATCTGGGCGAAGCCTATGTCGGCTTTGCGACGGACTTTCCTGTGCACTACCAACTAATGTTTGGGGCAGTTCTGGGCGACTTTCAGAAAACTCAAGAGCTTCAACAAGCGTCATCTTTTGCCTATAGCAAGCTTGATGACTTGTTGCTGCAGATAGTTGCAGCCGAGGGTTTGGATTTCGACGTAAAATCACTGGGGGCCCTGGTGTGGTCGACTGTTCATGGTATGGCGTCGCTATTGCTGAACATTCCAAGTAGAGAACCAGGTACTGAAGAAGGCCCTCGCGAGGCAGTGGCGAAGCTTTCTGAGCAGGTACCCGAGCTACTGAGTGTCTTGTATGAGGGTGTTAAGGCACCGAAAAGAATGATAGGTTGAGAGGGAATGAACGGTTGGTAACCTTTGAGGTTATTGGTCAACGGCATACCGGCCTGGTTTCTTAAGCACAGCAAAGGTTGGTATGAAAGTTAGCACTAGTTGGATCGCTATATTGCTAGCAGCGGCGCTTGTGGGCTGTGGTGGTGGCAGCGGCGGTAACAATATTGGTTCCCCGGCTCAAGAGAACCCCGGGGCGAGTTTGCCCAACCCGGAAACGCCAGCCTCGGTACCAGCAGAGCATTGGGATTTGGATCGAACAACCGCAGCCAATGTCGATGTCACACAGACAAGGGTTGATGCTCTTATTGATTACGTTTTTACCGACGCCGCGACTCAAGCGGTAGTGGTAAGCAAAGATGGTTACGTAATCGGTGAGCGCTATGCGTCTGGCTATAGCGCTGACAGCTATGGCACCAGTTGGTCTGTGGCCAAAAGTATTTACAGCGCCGCCATGGGAGTGGCACTAGCACAGGGATATTTTTCGTCGGTGGATCAAAAAGCCAGCAGCGTCCTGACGGAGTTTTTGGGCACCGACAAAGAAAACATTACCCTGAAGCAAATTTTACAAATGCGCTCGGGCCTGGCTGCCAATACCGACGTGTTTTTCAGCGGCGATCAAACCGCCCACGCGCTGGCCAATACGCTGACGTCCGAGCCTGGCAGCCGCTACAGTTATTCCAACGCCAATTCTCAGTTGTTCGAGCCGTTGCTGGCGCGGGCAACGGGAAAAGATGCTCACAGTTATGTATTGGAAGCCATCCTGGAACCCATCGGTATTAGCTCTGCCAATATTGGTCTGTGGTTAGATAGCACGGGCACCCAGCCGATGACTTATTGCTGTATCGACATGCGCCCAGACGACTTTTTGCGCTTTGGACTGATGTTCGCCAGAGAAGGGCGCTGGCAAGGCACTCAGGTTGTACCGGCGAGCTACGTACGGGACAGCCTCGAGCCGGATGGATTCTATGGCTATCAGTGGTGGTCGATGAACGAAGCGCTGCTTGGCAAAGCGGTAACTGCCGATATTAAGTCCGCGGTGGGCCTCAACGGCCAGCGGGTGCTAGTCTGGCCCGAGGAAGATATCGTGGTGGTGGTACTGACTCAGTACGAGCACTTTGCCAGCCAAGGGTACGTGCTGGATTTAGAAGGAGAGGTGTTGAATTTTCCCAACACCTGTAGAGCGCGAAATTCGTGTCGGGACAGCGTTGGCGGGGTGGTGCCAACCTACGATTTACACGGACTGGTTGAACTGATTGCAGACCTTCCACGCGAATAGCCTCACGCGGCGACGCATTGTCCCAGCTACCGGTCAACATCGATCTTAGGCTGTGGCTGCCGCATGTAGCCGGGCCCATAAGTACAGATAGGAGTTCTTATGGAGTTTAATAATCGCATTACCCAGATGCTCGGCATTGAAACGCCAATTGTGCAGGCACCCATGGGTTGGATTGCCCGGTCTCAGCTTGCCTCGGCCGTGTCCAATGCCGGTGGTCTGGGCATCATCGAAACATCCTCTGGTGAGCTGGACGCGATCCGTGAAGAAATTCTTAAGATGCGCAAGCTTACGGATAAGCCCTTTGGGGTCAATGTGGCCCAAGCCTTCGTCCGAGACCCTGAGATTGTGAACTTCATCATTGATCAGGGTGTGAAGTTTGTAACAACGTCAGCAGGCAACCCTGAGCGCTATACAGAACAGTTGAAGTCCGCGGGCTTAACTGTTTTTCATGTAGTGCCCAGTCTGAGCGCGGCGCTAAAAGCCGTCGACTGCGGCGTGGATGGACTGATTGTTGAGGGTGGTGAAGGCGGCGGTTTCAAGAACCCCCAAGAGGTAGCGTCCATGGTGTTGCTGCCTCTGGTTCGTTCCAAAGTCGATGTCCCCATCATTGCTGCTGGTGGTTTTTTGGACGGCGGCACCATGGCGGCAGCCTTTGCCCTGGGTGCTGAGGCGGTGCAAATGGGCACGCGCATGGTTTCTGCGGCGGAATCTCCGGTTCATGAGAACTGGAAAAACGCCATCGTTAATGCCGCTGAAACCGACACTGTGTTCCTGAATCGAGCACACTCTCCGGCGCTGCGCGCCATTCGTACCGACAAAACCTCACGGCTTGAGTTTTCTGCGGACAATGTGATGGGCGAATTTGGCACAGCCACAGACCTGTATTTCGGCGGTGATATGGAGGCAAGTATTGCGCTGACCGGACAAGTAGCAGGGCGTATCGATTCGGTTAGGCCCGTGGCCGAAGTCATCGCCGAGGTACGACAGGAGTTTTTTGCCGTCGTCGATGCGATGGCTAAACAGTACTTATAGAACCCGAGAGTCGAGATAGCCAAGCTGTCTCGCTCTGCCCAACCCCGGGGAAAGCCATGATCAGCGACATCTGTATAGCCGGTGTTCTGCAACGCCTGATTGGGTTCCTTACCGTCGCAGCCCTTGCCGGCTGCGCCCAGTCCGGTAGCGTAGCCCCGTCACCAAAGGACCCCTCGGCTCGTTCCTACCTTGGCCTAACCTTAGATCAAGCACAGGTGTTGGCTCAGAAAAGTAGGCAGTCTTTTCGCGTGGTGAAACGCGACGGCGTAGATCTGCAAGTAACCTTTGATTTTATCCCGGGTCGAATCAACGCAGAGGTTGTCGATGGGTTAGTGGTGGCCTTTGCCGTAGAAGGCAGTAGTCCCGGGAACAAGCTCTCCCTGAACAATGCGGTCAGTGAAAACTGTCTGGTGTTTTTTGATGGCTGCAACCAGTGCCGTCGAAGTGCGCCAGGGGATCCTGCAGCCTGTACCCGAAAAGCATGCTCTATTGTTGAAGCCTCCTACTGCTTGGACGAATAACACCGCTCATCCAGATTTTTCTGCTGCTAAATCAGTCAGTGCTTGCTAATTTGCTCTGTAGCTGGAGCTTGAACCCTGTGTCCATGGGGCTTCGGAGATGGGGCAGATGACTGAAAACGTCCAAAACATTGGCATCGCGGGCGGTAATTTAAGTCACCGACACGGCGGGCTTAGGCGTTTGTCGGGTCAGCTGCTTGCTGGTGTGCTGTTTGCCTGTTTGTTCTTTGTCACCCCCGCCTTTGCTGAGGGACCAGGGGCAGTATCTCCGTCACCGGACAGCAAACCCCCAGCCAGTGCC
>JADHNQ010000075.1 GCA_016779425.1 Pseudomonadales bacterium
TGCGAAAACCCCAGGCTCGCATCACGGATTTTCGCGTCACCGCGAGTTTGGATGATCGATATGTAGACGGTGTGCTGGACGTTCAGGTGGTCACCGAGGGTGCCCAGGACTGTCAGATAGCCCTCTCGCTGTATAACGCGAGTGATTTCTCCCGCCCGGTGATGACCATGCCCCCCCAAGGCTTGGGCACGCGGCAGATCGATGAAAAAGGCGCGTATGCCAATCGCTGCGAGATAACCCAATCCATTGCCTCACCCCAGGCTTGGAGTGCCGAAGAGCCAGCGCTTTATCGACTAACCGTGTCGCTGCTCAACCGAGATGGCCAGTTGATTGAGGCTGAAGCCTGTGATGTTGGCTTCCGAAGGGTCGAGACTATTGCAGGTCAGCTATGTCTCAATGGTCAGCCACTGCTCATTCGCGGTGTGAACAAGCACGAACACGATGCCTCCACAGGCCACTTCGAGCAGCTTGCCGATGTTGAACGGGACCTGTGCCTGATGAAGCAGCACAATTTTAATGCCGTGCGCTGCTCGCACTATCCGCACCAACCGGGTTTTTACCGACTGTGTGATCGGCTGGGTATGTATGTGGTCGATGAGGCGAATATCGAAACCCATGGTATGACGCCCATGGGTGCGCTTGCGGATGATCCGGCCTGGGCGGCATCTTTTTTGGAGCGCATGACACGCATGGTGGCCCGCGACTTTAACCACCCCAGTATTATCCTTTGGTCCTTGGGCAACGAGTCGGGCTATGGTGCCGCCCACGATGCCATGTATCACTGGACCAAGCGCGCAGACCCCTCCCGACTCATTCAGTACGAGGGGGGCGGTTCCGCAACGCCGGCCACCGATATCATTTGCCCGATGTATGCCCGCACCGATACCGACATGCCTCAAGGTCCGGATCTCGGCCCCAAGCCCGGGCTGATTAAATGGGCAGGGTTGAGTGACGAAAACCGCCCGCTTGTTTTGTGCGAGTACGCCCACGCCATGGGCAACAGCCTGGGGAATTTTGCGGACTATTGGGATGCTTTTCGACGCTTTCCAAGGCTGCAGGGTGGTTTTATTTGGGATTGGGTCGATCAGGGGTTACACAAAACTCTCAGCGATGGTCGCGTGGTATGGGCCTACGGCGGCGACTTCGGTGACACGCCTAATGACCGTCAGTTCTGTATTAACGGCTTGGTGTTCCCGGATCGATCTGCGCACCCTTCGCTGCTGGAAGCCAAGCGCTGCCAACAACCCTTTACGGCGCGGCTGAGCATGCGAGGTGGTGTCAGCGTGCGGATTGCCAGCGAGCATGCATTTCGTCTAACCGACAATGAGCATGTGTATTGGCAGCATGTAAACGAAACCGGTGTGCTGGCCTGCGGTGACTATGCCTTGGCCCTTGAGCCAGGGAGCAGTCAGAAGCTCACTCTGTTAGGCGATGAAGAACTGAGTGAGGACACTAGCTGGCTCAACCTATGGATTGAGCAGCCAAGAGCCACGGCCTGGTCTGAACCGAATCACGAAGTCGCGCGCTGGCAATTTGAGCTTGCGGGTCAGGCCAAGCCTTTCACCGTGCCAGCGCCAAGTGCATTGATCGAGGACACACCAGAGGGTTTCGCGGTGACGGCAGGTGATAGTGACTGGGTAATTGATGGATCTTCCGGCCTTCTGCGCAGCTGGCTGAAACAAGGCAGGCAACAGCTTGTTAGCCCCTTGCGGGATAACTTTTTGCGCGCGCCCCTGGATAACGATATCGGCGTAAGCGAAGCCGGTCGGCTAGATCCCCGCTCGTGGCTGGCTCGTTGGCAGGCGGCGGGTTTATTTGAGCTGCAGCACCAGTGTTTGCAGATCAGCGCAGCGGGCGATTCAGTGATCGTGACCCACGCCTACTACCATGAAGAGAAACCGCTCATTCAGAGCCGCTGGATTCATCGGTTCAGCGCTGATGGCCAGCTAAACGTTCGCGTCGAGCTTAGCGTTGCCGGTCATCTACCGCCGCTGCCTAGAATCGGTGCTCATCTGTTGGTAAACCCAGTTGACGAGATTCGCTGGTTTGGGCGCGGGCCACACGAGAATTATCCAGACCGCCTAACCAGCGCCGACATTGGTGACTGGCGCGCCCCAGTTGCCCAAATGCATACCCCCTATATTTTTCCCAGTGAAAATGGATTGCGATGCGATGTGTCTCGGCTTCAAGTGGGAGAGATCAGCGTACAAGGCCACTTTCACTTCGGCGTGAGTCCGTATGGCTTCGAGCAGCTCAAGGCGGCTACCCACGACCATCAACTGGTAAGCGAATCGCACTTGCATCTGTGTATCGATGGCTTTCATATGGGTGTTGGCGGGGACGATTCATGGACGCCGAGTACAAAGGCGAGGTATCTACTTGATGCACGCGAGTACCAGTGGGCCTTCGCTCTGAAATAACGAGTGAGCAGACTTGAATTGGGGTGTTCCCCAATGGGTTCATGGATCTTGGTAGAGCCTGTAAATTGCGAGCTGAATATCGGTAGGAGAGTGATATGCGAGATTTTATGTCAAAGGTAGCCGTAATCACCGGCGCGGGGTCAGGAATGGGCCGGTACTTAGCCGTATTGTTGGCTAAGTCAGGCTGCGACGTGGTCATTTGCGATGTCAACGAAGACACTCTTGCCGGCACGGCGAGCATGTTGAAAAACTACAACGTCGCGGTATCAAGCCACTTGCTAGATGTTGGTGACGAGGAGGCAATCAAAGCCCTCCCAGAGAAAGTAATTGCCCAACACGGCAAGGTTGATCTGGTCTTTAACAACGCTGGCATCACCATTGACTCGGACTTTGCCAATATGCCGGAGCCAGATTGGGACAAAGTCATGGATGTAAACCTCCACGGGGTTATCAACATGACTCGAGCGTTTCTGCCTTATCTGAAAGACCGGCCAGAGGCCGCTGTGGTCAATACATCATCGATCTTCGGCATGATTGCGGTACCTCGCCAGAGCGTTTATCACGCAACAAAGTTTGCCGTGCGTGGTTTTACCGAGAGCTTGGTGAAAGAAATGAAGGGCACCTCGGTACAGGTGCACTGCGTGCATCCCGGGCACATCGGTACGAATATTCTGACCGCGGCTAAAGTGAATCGCGCGGAAGGAGAAAGCGCGCCCTCGGGATTGTTGGGACGGGCTGACGCCACCCATGAAGAGCAGGGCAAAGCGTTTCGAGAAAATGGTATGCACGCCAGTCGCGCGGCACAGGTAATTTTGGACGGTGTACGCAAACGACGCAGCCGCATCTTTATTGGCATGGACGCCAAGCTGATCGACCTTGCACAGCGGCTAACGCCCATGCATTACGACAAACTTCTGCCGCTGATTTTCTTACCGCTAATGCTGTTTAGAAATAAAAAGGCCATACAAGACCTGCCCGCAGAGCCTTAGACAAAACGAATAACAATAAAGACAGGGAGAACACCCGATGACGCAATTTGTGAGAACCGCAGACGAATATTTCTCGAACTTGCCAAACTTTAGCTTCGCGCCGAATTATCACGCCTGGCAAGACCTGCGTATGCATTATCTCGATGAGGGTCCCAAGGACGGCCCGGTAATGTTGCTACTACATGGCATGCCGACGTGGTCGTTCCTCTACCGCGATGTCATCCCTGTACTGGTAAAGGCAGGCTATCGCTGTATCGCCCCAGACCACATGGGCTTCGGGCGTTCGGATAAACCCACAGATATTCACTGGTACACAATAGCCCGCCATACAGAAATTCTGACCTCGCTGATCGTCGAACTAGACCTGCAGAACATCACCTTAGTTTGTCAGGACTGGGGTGGTCCGACGGGGCTGGCTCAAGCGGCCACCATGCCCGAGCGGTTCTCGGACTTGGTAATCATGAACACCTGGCTGCATCACCCAGAGTATGAGTATTCCGATGGTATTAAACGCTGGAATTCGGGTTGGCATGAAGGCGGTACCTTTGCCAGAAAAACACCGGATATTGGCCTGTTATTGGTGCTGAGCGCCGGATTGATGGAGCCGGGCTCTTTCATGTCGGCCTTTATCGATGGTACTGACCCCCAGCTGACTGGCGTCGCAGCAGATATGTACGCAGGATTTTCGGCTCCCTATCAGGGGTTGCCCGACGAGGGCTTTAACGGTTTCCGTCGTTTTCCGCTGTCAATTCCAGTGGACAACTACCACAACGGCAACGCGGCGGCCCAGACCCTGCACTATCGAACGCTATTGAACTGGTCGTCCATGGGTAAGGGCTGCCACTTTATTTGGGGCTGCACTGATGACGTCTTTACCGAAGCTTGGGGGCGCCAATGGGCAGAGCAGATGAACGCACGATTTGACCCGCTGCCCGACGCCGGTCACTTTCCGCAAAATACCCACGGCCAGCGCTTGGCTGAGCTGATTCTAGACGGTAAGGACTGAGTGCCCCTGTCCAGTAAAGGGTCTGCGATTACCCGCTAACTTACG
This sequence comes from Pseudomonadales bacterium, assembly GCA_016779425.1. Lineage (GTDB taxonomy): Bacteria > Pseudomonadota > Gammaproteobacteria > Pseudomonadales > Azotimanducaceae > UBA4421. Next base: position 4,461 of record JADHNQ010000075.1, read on the forward strand.
ATGACCATTGGTTGATGTGCATGACGCTCTCAACCGGTGGTCGGTAGGCGGGTTTAAAATCCGTGCCCTTGGTGTAGGCGATGGGAATCAAGGCAACCTGAGTGAAGGAATCGAAGGGAATACCGAGCAGCTCGGCCACGGCCTTTTCGTGCGCAAGATGCAGCGTCGTCCACGCGGTACCGATGCCTCTTGCTCGGGCCGCCAGCATAAAGCTCCAAGCCGCTGGAATGATGGAACCCATTGTGCCGGCCTGAGCGCTAGCGTTCGCTCCCTCGGCATTATCGATGCGCCCGGCAATGCACGGAATCATCAACACCGGTGCTTTGCCCATGTTATCCGCCAGATAGTCCGCTGAGGAAGCGCTGCGCTCTTGGCTCGTCGCCAGAGACTCATCGGCACTGTCGGCGTGGAGTTTGTGAATGGCGAAAGGCATGTGGCGGTACTGGCTAAAGGCTTGGCGATAATACTCGCCGATTTTCTCCCGCTTATCCTTGTCGGTGACAAATACGAATTGCCAGCCTTGAGCATTCGATCCTGATGGCGCCTGTACCGCGCTCTCCATGCATTCCTTGATCGCCGACATCGGAACGTCGCGATCAAAATCTAGGCGTTTTCGAACTGCCCGTGTGGTGCTCAGCAATTCGTCGTTGGTAAGTTCCAGCTGTAATTCCGGCATGTTTTGCTCCCTCTATGACTGCCTTATTTATTGAGACGTAATCTTGGATGTTGCGCAAGTCTCGACGCGCTCTGTCATTGTTGTACTTGTCGGTCGCCGGCTGGTGGTGCGGGCGTGTTCAGGAAAGTGAAGAACCAGTGGGCGAGAATGACGGCCACCAAATCTTGATAGCTGGCCAGCATATGTGCGAACCCCATGCCGCCAATGAAGACAAACAAACAATTGCGCAAGTGCCACCTCAAAGTGACGTAGTGAATGGCGGCAAAAATCAAATTGCTGATAACGACGGCGACATAGAAGTCGACGGTATTAGATGCTGCCAGGGGTAGAAGCAGGCGAAAGGTCAGCTCTTCAACAACGCTGATGTACAGCAGGTACGCCAGCCACAGATTGTTTCGCGGACTTCTTCGGTAGCCCCTTCTTTGTTGATAGTAAACAAACAACGCCAGCAACATGATGCCCGCAAACAGATAGCCCGTTGGGTGGTTTACGAACCTATCGGTGGTGCGGGCGATGTACTCCAAAGCGTTCGGCAAAGCACTCACAAGGAGTGCCAGCGCACCCATGGTTAGACCATGCCGATAGAGAATTTGCCGGAACGTACCAATATGCGAACCGCCTAAAGTCGGCGGGCGCTGCAGCCTGCCACCGCGGGCGTTGGGGTAAGCGTTGTTCACAGTGATCTGGCGCAGCCCAGTTTAGGCCGCGTGCCAGTAGGTGAGATATTCGGCGTAGACGGTTGGTCCTTCTAGCCCTTGAACCTCAATGTCGTGCTGGGTCTTCAGCAGCATGTCCCGATCTTTTTTGGGCTGCGCATCAAGCAGAGTGATTTGAGATCGCAGTCGAACGCCGTCACCAATGATCATGGGCTGTAAAATGCGCACCTTGTCGAGACCGTAGTTCAATGGGTCTCGGCCATCCTCGGGCCACAGTTCACTGCTTTTGTAGAAGTGCGTAATAAGACTAATGGCGTGAAAGCCATGCAGCAGTGTGCCGCCGTAGGGGGTGTTTTTGGCGTACTCAGGTTCGCAATGTCCCGGCGTTCGCCAGCGTGTGACTTCTCCAAAGACATTGACCTGAGTCTGATCAATAAAGACCCACGGGCTGACACCAATTTTCTCGCCAATGCGTTGCTGTGCGGTTGCCAAGAAAAAGCGAGATTGATCAGCCATAGAGGGTATTTCGACGAATGCGTTATGAGGAGGCAGATTAATGCAAGAACCCAGTACTCGCATCTCTTTCTGTATTGACAGTGAAATCGGTTCTGGGCAGGCTTTTCGGCAGCATGTAAAAAGCAGCTAAAATGCAGGGTTTTACTGCGTTAGCCGCCCGAAGACCAACGATTAGAGGCCCACATGAGTGAGCAAGCCGATTACTCCGTAGAGAAGCAGCAGGACACTGCAGCAGAGCCGCGTACGCCATTGGCAACGGGTTCTGATCAAGGGGGACCAATACCCGCAGCCAGTGATGTTGCATTAGAGGATATATTGCCGATCAATGCGCGACTCTTTAGTGAGCATCGATGGCTCGAGTATTTCGCCCGTTTGCGGGCCGAAGATCCGGTTCACTTCAACGAGACTGACATTGCTGGCCGCTTTTGGTCTTTAACCCGCTACGAGGACATCAAGAAAGTCGACACGGACTGGAAAAATTTCAGCTCTGCTCACGGTATCGTGCTGGGCTTTCCCGTCGGCGCCGAGTTGCCGGAGGGCATGCTCAACATGAGCACCTTTATTGCCATGGACCCGCCCACCCACGACGTTCAGCGCAAGACTGTCGCTGGCTCTGTATCACCCACTAACTTGGGCAACATGGAGGCGTTAATACGTGAACGCACCTGCGCCGTGCTAGACGCTCTGCCGGTAGGCGAGACCTTCGACTGGGTGGAAACCGTATCCATTGAGCTGACGACGATGATGTTGGCAACCTTGTTTGACTTTCCGTTTGAGGATCGCCGCAAACTCACTCGCTGGTCTGATATTACCTTCGCGATTCCGCAGCCTGGCGGCATCATTGAAAGCGCTCAGCAGCGACGTGATGAGTTGCTGGAGTGTCTGGAATATTTTCAGCGATTAAAGGCAGAGCGTCTGGAGAATCCAGGCCACGATTTGGTTTCCATGATGGCCCACGGTAAGGACACCAAGGATCTATCGCCCATGGAGTACTTGGGCAATCTATTGCTGCTGATTGTCGGCGGTAACGACACCACCCGAAACACCATGTCTGGCAGCGTGTATGCCCTTAATCAATTTCCGGATGAGTTCACCAAACTTAAAGCGAACCCAGACCTGATCCCGCAAATGGTGGCAGAGGTGATTCGTTGGCAAACACCCCTTGCCTACATGAGGCGAACAGCCAATCACGACATTGAGATCGGCGGCAAGCAAATCAAGAAGCATGATCAAATCCTCATGTGGTACGCCAGCGGGAATCGCGACGACGCGGTATTTGAAGACCCCGATCGACTCGATATCCAAAGGCCAAACGCCCGACAGCACCTGTCTTTCGGCTTCGGTATTCATCGCTGCATGGGCAACCGCCTTGCTGAACTTCAGCTGCGCATCTTGTGGGAAGAACTTTTACAGCGTTTTGACACCATTGAAGTGCAGGCGGAACCTGAGCGAACGTTTTCATCCTTTGTAAACGGCTATACCCAGATGCCGGTTATCGTGACTCGCAGATCCTGAAAAGGGGTTTTCAGACTGCTCAAGGGGCGGCTTATTCCGTCCTTTGAGACTGTGGAACCTACCAGTCGCCCACCCTTTCCTACCTTTCATCCAGTTTTTTTGTCCGTTTGTCGGCAAAAAATGTCAGCACTGTCAGTCAAACCACTAAATGCACCTCGCCTTTTTGACCGCCGGAGAGTGATTCGTGATCAAGCAACTGGGTATTCGCGCCATTGCAGCATGTCTTCTTATTTTTTCTTTTGCTGCGATGGCAGCTGAATCTGCGCGAAAGTTTGCTCCTGCTCCTGCTCCTGCTCCTGCTCCTGCTCCTGCTCCTGCGTCGCTGGAGGCTTTGCTGCAAAGTGCCCTCAATGAGCATCCGCTCGTTGATGCTGGCAAGGCAGAGATTCGCTCAGCACAGCAAGGAGTTAAATCTGCGCGCTGGCAATTTTTCCCCACACCTGGAGTAGAGTATCAGCGCGCCCACGCAGATGAGGCAGACCGCAGTTTTCAAGGTGACGACTACACGGCGGTTTTTAGCCTGGAACAACCACTTTGGAGTGGAGGAAGGATCAGCGGAGGGGTAGCGAGTGCTCGCGCAGCCCTGGGCGTATCTCAGGCATCCTTGCAGGAAAATCAGCGTGAATTGGCGCTTCGCGTTGTACAGGCCTATGGCGAATGGCTAACGTCGTCGCTACAAAAAGATGCGTTCGAGGCCAGCGAACTGCGCCATCTCAATTTGTATGAGCGTGTGCGAAGGCGTTTGGAAGGTGGCGTTTCAACAGGCAGTGATTTGCAGCTAG
>JADHNQ010000076.1 GCA_016779425.1 Pseudomonadales bacterium
GAAGGCCGATGCTCTATCCAGTTGAGCTACGGGCGCTTTAATCGAATCAAGAAGAAGTGGTCGGGGTAGAGAGATTCGAACTCCCGACATCCTGCTCCCAAAGCAGGCGCGCTACCAGACTGCGCTATACCCCGAAAATTTTTACGTCTAGCACCTTAGATGCTACGGCGACGCGGCGATCATACTGGCCCACCCAAACTCGGTCAATTTCTTTCCCGCACAGACCTTCCCCAGCGCTCCCTCAAGGGCTTGGCATTAGGCGAAGCGAGTCCCCGGTAGTAGAATGCAGCTCGCTTTCATGAACGCTCGCATATTGGGCCATGCTTATGCGCTATTAATTTTGGAGATACTATGGCGGCGCAGATACTGGATGGAAATGCATTGGCTAAGCGCATTCGTCAACGTCTCCAGGGTGTTGTGGCGGAATGGAAAAGTCAGGGCTTTCGCCCACCTGGTCTTGCAGTGATTTTGGTGGGCGATGACCCCGCATCCGCTGTCTATGTCAAGGGCAAGCGGCGAGACTGTGAGGAAGTCGGAGTCTATTCCAAGGCTCTGCATCTTGACGCGGCAATCGACCAAGCTGAGCTTGAGGCACATATAGACGGTCTCAATGCTGATCCGAACATCGATGGCATTCTTGTCCAAAGCCCCCTTTCACCCCACCACAATGAAGACAGAATCATTGATCGAATTCTGCCCAACAAGGATGTCGACGGTTTCCATGCATACAATATAGGACGCTTAGCCCTGCGGCGCCCTACTCTACGAAGCTGTACACCCATGGGTGTGATGCAAATGCTCGATCACATTGGCACGCAATATAAAGGATCTCATGCAACCATAATCGGGGCGTCCAATCATGTTGGCCGTCCAATGAGCCTCGAACTCCTGCTTGCGGGTGTAACGGTGACAACTGCTCACAAGTTCACCACCAACACCGAAGACATGGCCCGCCAGGCCGACATCTTGATCAGCGCAGTCGGCAAACCCGGATTGGTGCCGGGAAATTGGGTTAAGGAAGGCGCGACTGTCATTGACGTTGGCATCACCCGGGGTGACAACAACAAACTGTTCGGTGACATTGAATTCGATGCTGCCAAAGAGCGAGCCGCCTGGATCACACCTGTACCCGGTGGTGTTGGGCCAATGACAAGAGTCGCCCTGTTACAAAACACGATGCAGGCCGCAGCAAGCCACCTTGGTATTTCCTGGAAAGCACTTTGAAACGCATATTTTTGTCTGATCTGCACCTGCAGCATATCGATTCACCGACTTTTTCGGCGTTTATCCGTTTACTTCAAATCGAGTCGCGGCAGGTAGATGAGATCTATCTGCTGGGTGATCTAGTCGAGATGTGGGTGGGTGACGACGACGATTCAAATTCAGCAGCACTGCTCACAAAATCCCTTAAAAAAGCTAGCGAGCATGCGTCGATTTTCTTGCAGCATGGCAACCGGGATTTTTTGTTTGGTGATGAATTTTGCGAAGCCAGCGGTTTAACGAAACTGCCAGATCCATTTCTCCTAGACGGTCATATCCTCCTCGCCCATGGCGATGCGTTCTGCACGGATGATCAAGCTTATCAAGAGGTCCGCTCGTTACTGCGCAGCCACCAATGGCAGCAAGACGTCTTGCAAAAACCGCTCGCCGAGAGACAAGAAATGGGGCGACAAATGCGGGAGCAAAGTCAGCAAACCAATGCCAATAAACCGACTCAGATAATGGATGTGAATGGTGTTGCCATTGCACAAACCATGCAGCAACAAGGGGCAGACTTGCTGATACACGGGCACACCCATAGACCTGGTGATTACCTGCGCCGAGGCCAGGATACTTTTCGACGCATCGTGTTAGGCGATTGGCAAGATTGCGGATGGCTGTGCCGTCAACACGACGATTCTTTTCAACTAGAGTGTTTTTCGCTGAATCGCTATGCCGCTGGCACTCCGCTATGAAAGCGCAATTGTGTATCGACTGCGGTCACCAGTTCGGCGTCTGCGGTCAAGAATTCATTGACCCGCGCGCCAAACTCCTCGTATCCGCCTGAATGCTGGTTTACCCCTTCGGCAAGCCCCAAATATTCCTGAAAGTGGCGCGCTTCAGAGTTAAGCAGCGACCGATACAAATCTGAAACTTTTTTAGGCAGCACTTGAATAAGTCCCGCGAAGCGCTCGCAGGATCGCGCCTCGACCACGGCTCCGCAGATGAGCAAGTCCACCAACCGCCGCGGCTCGACCTTGCTAACCAGTTGATGCAGGCCCTGGGCATAGCGCGCAGAATTTATTTGTTCGTAGACGATGCCACAGTCCGTCATCAACTCGAGCACCTGCTCGAAATGCCGCAACTCCTCTCGCGCCAGCGAGGACATTTTTTGCAGCAGGTGGGGGTATTCGACATAACGATACATCATGCTCAGAGCCGTGCTCGCCGCCTTCTTCTCACAGTTCGCATGATCCATTAGCAGTACGGGTAGATTATCCGCCGCCGCTTGAAACCAAGCAGCCGGCGTATCAACGGTTAAAAAGTCTCTAACGACCTGTACGGCATCGAGGTTGCGTTGCGCGAGCACCTGGCTTTTCACGCAGGCACCTTAAAGTTTCGTTCGTAATGGGCTTTGGCGCGCCGATAGCTTTCCGCGTCGAGCAGCTGCATGGCGTGCAGGGTATCGAGCTCTGGCGTCGGTTGATTGTTCGGACCAGGCTGCGCAACCGCACCTGGTGCTAAAGCCAGCCCCGCACTGGCAAGGGATTGTTCTCGACGAACCATGAACCGCAGCAGTTGGTATTGACCTTCTTTTTCAGCCAAGTCTGTTAAGCCTGCTTCGGACAATGCGACTTGGAGCAGACCTGGCTCATCACAGACGAGTAGCGCCTCAAGAATTTCATCCCTCAGTCGCGTCAACCTCTCGCGCACAGCATCTTGCTGGGTCGCGTCATAACCATTCCACTGCACGATCTCGTGGGCAAACCGTTTGCACCCTCGACATACGAGATCGCCATAGGTTGTTGAGCAAATACCCACACAGGGTGTTCGTTTGTTTAGCTGCATGATGCTCTCACTGTCACTCAAGAATGGTTGTGAAGGTCCAGAACATTCGTGTCGACCAAAAAGCTCAGCTCTTGTTGGCGCTTGGAAGCGTCGCTCCTAGCAGCAGAAAGCCTCGCGAGATAATCCGCACCTATGTCGCCGGTGACATATCTGCCGTCGAATGCCGAACATTCGAAGTCTTGCACGTGTGGGTTACCTTCGTGACAACTCTTTTTTAGATCTTCTATGGACTGATAGATCAACCAATCGGCGCCTATTATTTGCGCCACTTCTTCCTCGGTTCTCTGATGAGCGACAAATTCCTCACGAGCAGGCATATCAATGCCATAAACGTTTTGATATCGCAGAGCAGGCGCTGCACTGGCCATATACACCTTCCGCGCCCCAGCTTCTCTGGCCAGTTGAATGATTTGAGTAATGGTCGTTCCGCGCACGATGGAATCGTCGACCAGCAGCACATTCTTACCCTTGAACTCCAAATCTATGGCATTGAGTTTCTGTCTGACAGAGTCGCGGCGCTGCTTTTGCCCGGGCATGATAAACGTTCTGCCGATATAGCGGTTCTTGACGAACCCCTCGCGAAACTTCGCGCCTAGCTCGTGGGCCATCGGCAAGGCTGCCGTTCGACCGGTGTCAGGGATTGGAATCACCACATCAATATCGTGATCGTGCTGGGAATACTGGCCTAGAATCCTCCGCGCCAGATGCTCTCCCATTCGTAGACGACTTTTATACACAGATATGTCGTCAATGATGGAATCTGGCCGCGCAAAATACACATGCTCGAAAATACAGGGTATGAGCTCCGGGTTAGCGGCACATTGGTGACGAAAAATTTCCCCCTCGTTCGAAATGAATATGGCCTCCCCCGGAGCAACGTCGTCTATACGGGTATAGCCGAGTATATCTAGCGCCACGGACTCAGAAGCCAGCATGTACTCCGTACCGCTCTCGGTTTCTCGACTGCCGTAAACCAAGGGGCGAATGCCATAGGGATCTCGGAAACCCAACAACCCGGAACCGATCACCATGGCGACCACAGCGTAGGCACCGCGACACCGCTGATGTACCGCGCCCACCGCCTTAAACATTTCAGTGGGTGATGGGTTTATTGCGTGCAGCACACCCAGCTCGTTAGCCAGTACGTTCAGCAACACTTCAGAGTCACTGCTGGTGTTGATATGGCGTAGATCCTCAGCGAACAGATCACTCATCAATTCTTCGGTATTCGTCAAATTACCGTTGTGGGCAAGGGCGATACCGTAGGGGGAGTTGACGTAAAGCGGTTGAGCTTCAGCGGAGCTCGTAGATCCGGCTGTGGGATAGCGGCATTGCCCTAGGCCCACGTTGCCCTTCAGGCGCTGCATGTGTTGTGCCTGGAAGACGTCTTTGACGAGACCATTGTCTTTTCGCAGATAGCAGCGCCGACCGTCGCTGGTGACCATGCCCGCTGCGTCCTGACCACGATGTTGAAGTATGGTTAGAGCGTCGTAGATGTCCTGCTTGACCTCGTTGCGGGCAACGATTCCTACTATTCCGCACATTAGGTCATTGCTTCCAAGCTACTCTTCAAAATAATCCGTATCGTCATATTCATCTGTTGGTTCGACGTCTGGCGGTTCTTCGCTGGTGAAGTCAAGGTCGCTGAAATCCGGCGGCGCCGGCGGGTCTTCTAGATTTTCGCTAGCAATATCCACTACCGTCAGCACTTCGTCTTCAAACTGGAGGAAGCTGTATTTCAACTCGGAATCGGCCCACCACCCAGTGTCAGAAAACATGCTCTGACTCACCATGAGCAGGATCGTCACCACAATACCACCGCGAACCGCGCCAAAAGCGAACCCTAATATTCGGTCAGTGCTCGACAAACCAGAACGCGTCACCAGCTGTCCCAGCCCCCAACGAATCATGCTGGCTGCAGCCAATGTGGCGATGAGAACGATTAAGAACGCCACGATCTGTCCGAATTGCTCCTCACCCAAGTATTCGGAGAACTCTGTCGCGACGGAAGGGCCAAACCAGATACCGAAGAGAAATGCAGCGATCCATGAAGCGAGCGAAAATGCCTCTCGGATCAGCCCGCGGGCGAGACCAACGAGCGACGAAAGCAGCACGATAGCAATAATGATGTAATCCAGATGCGACATTTTTTCCGCTTGCAATGAATGCGTTAGAGCCAAGAACCCTACTGCGTCATGGCTACCACAATAGCTTCAACCCCATATTTCTGGGAATACGATATGCGCTTGTCCTTCGCGAGAGTATGACTGAGCATCGGTCCCACCGCGACCCGATAGCGGATTTTTTCACCACTTGTTCCGCGCTGTTTGTACTGAGAGATAAATGCCTCCTCGCCGTCGCCAAGTAGCTGTTCCCGCAACTTACGAGCGTTCACCTGGTCATCAAATGTAGCCAGCTGCACGGCAAAAACTTCTGTTTCTTCGCGAATCGGCAGCAATATGGGTTCGCCAAAACGGGTGCCGTTATCGACCCAGTATCCGTCTGGGTCGACGGTCTCGCGTATGTCCTTGATCTTCTCCTGCAGTTTCGAGTCAGCAAACGCCTGGTCCATCGCCTGTTGGTCTTGCGTCATTTGAGCGATCAAGGACTCCACCTCGGCGCGGGGGTCTACACTTTCAAATGTTTGGGTATTTTCGAGACCTGAAGTCGGGGCGATATCCTGAAGCGACGGTGCAGGTGCATCAAAAATCATGGGCAAAAATATCGCTGCCAAGGACAGCAAAAAGATCGCGCCGATAAGCCGATAGCGAGTGACTTCTTTCATAGCTTTATGATGCCAGCCAAGTGCATTGCTCAACAGCGCTAAAGGAGCCGAATACGACAATTACATCGCCCTTTTTCGTGCGCTCATGGGCGAGCGACAGGGCATGCTGCATGTTTTGCGCCGTCCATTCCTTCTTGCCCAAGGTTTCTGCAAGGGTACCCGCTGTCATCTGGCGATCACCGTAGCTATCGACAAATGACCAAGGCACTTGCGTACCCGTAACATCAATAACGCTCTGATAGAAACCTTGGTGATCCTTGCCGCTCAACATTGCGCAAACAAAATAGGCAGGGGTGAGCTTTCTTGACGCCAATTCATCCAGAAAAAAACGCACGCCGTCTGGGTTGTGGCAAACGTCAAGTACCCAAATTCGATCCTTTGTGTGTCGAATATCCATCCGCCCTGGCATGTACAAAGTCGAGCACTGGGCAATCAGCTGCAAGTCGAGCCCCACCATGTCTGCAACCGCCTCACAGGCCAGCGCAATATTGTGTGGTGCGATAGCTGTCAGCGGTATCTCACGCAGTGAGTGGCCTTGCCTTGTCAGCTGCCAAGTGCCCTTCTCGATATCGCAAGCGCTGGAAAACTCTGTCCCCCAACACCGGGGCTGCAGCGATAATTCCTCACATCGCTCCATGATGCTGGCCGGCATTTCCTGACCTAGCACCACATGCTGTCCGCTGCGCAGAATACCGGCTTTTTCTGCACCAATCGCTTCTCGCGTATCACCCAAAAACGCCTGATGGTCGAGCCCGATACTGGTAATAACCGCAATGTCCGGATCGATGGCATTAAAGGCATCCAACCGTCCTCCCAGTCCGATCTCGAGAATCGCCACATCCATTTGCTCTTTTGCGATGCAATAAAGGGCAGCCAATGCACTAAACTCAAAGTAAGTCAGCGTCACATCACCGCGGGCTGCATCAATGGCCGCAAAGGCATCGCAGATCTCTTCATCCCTCGCTTCATTGCCGTGCAGACGAATGCGCTCGTTAAATCGCCAAATGTGCGGCGACAGTGTGCTACCCACGCGATATCCACCGTGAAGTAGCAGGGCTTCAATCATTCGGCAGGTGCTGCCCTTGCCGTTAGTGCCGGCAACCGTGATGACAGTCGGCGCGGGATTTTGAAGCCGGAGTCGATGGAGTACTCGATTAAATCGATCCAAACCCATATCGATGACTTGGGCATGCTGTTGGCTTATGTAGTCTAGCCAGTCGTCGAGCGATCGCGTATCAGCCATCGATGCCATGACGAATTTCTGCAGTCGCCGTCTCAAGTCTTTTAGCCGCAGTCATTGGATCAGGGCTATCCGACATCAACTGCACGAGTGCGCTTCCCACGACTACACCATCGGCATGGGCACTTACCGCTGCCGCTGATGCAGCATCCTTAATGCCAAATCCGACGCAGATGGGCACGCTGGTCAACGTTTGTAGAAAGCTCGTGCGTTCTGCCACTTCGTCGACGGCAATGGCACCGCTGCCCGTGGTGCCTTTGAGCGAAACGTAGTACAGAAAGCCGCTCGCCGTCATGACAATCTCTTTGGCGCGTTGATCCGCCGTCGTTGGCGCGATCAGTGAAACCAAATCGATGCCTTCAGCGCTCAGTGTCTGGCGCAAACCAGCCGCCTCTTCTTGGGGTAGGTTTACCATGATCAGTCCATCGACGCCTGCTTCCTTGGCGCGCTGGGCGAAGTTCGACATGGCAAGCACTGAATTGAGGTAACCCATGAGGATCACAGGTGTTGTCATGTTCAGAGCGCGAAACTCGACAACCATGTCGAGCACCTTGGTCAACGTCATACCGTTAGCGAGCGCGCGTTCGTTGGCTGCCTGAATTGTTGGGCCCTCGGCTTCTGGGTCCGAGAATGGAATACCCAGCTCCAGAAGATTTGCGCCACCGGCGACGAGGCTGTGCATAGCCGGCACTGTGAAATCAACGCCGGGGTCACCTGCAGTGATAAAGGTCACCAGGGCCTTTTTGCCCTGCTCTTTTAAACGCTCAAATTCTGCTGCGATTCGGCCTTGGTTCGCAGTGCCAGCGTCCATCAGAGCGTAATTCCGTCGATGTCTGCAACGGTCAGGATGTCTTTGTCGCCACGCCCACTCAAGTTCACCAAAATGGTTTGATCTGCAGACATCTTCGGTGCATTTTCAACGACCCACGCCAGAGCATGACTCGTCTCCAGGGCAGGCAGAATACCTTCTTGACGATTCAACATCCGGAAGGCTTCCATGGCTTCGTCATCTGTCGCTGCGGCGTAGGTCGCGCGGCCGATATCCTTCAGGTGAGCATGCTCGGGACCTACACCCGGATAGTCGAGGCCTGCCGAAACCGAATGTGTCTCCATTACCTGACCGTCATCATCCGACATCAGGTACGAGCGATTGCCATGCAGGACACCAACCTTTCCATCATTAAGGGGGGCCGCATGTGCGCCAGTACTAACGCCGCGTCCACCGGCCTCAACGCCAACCAAATCAACATCGGTGTCGTTGATAAACGGATGAAAAATACCCATCGCATTAGAGCCACCGCCTACACAGGCGACGACCACATCGGGTAGCTTGCCCACTTGCTGCAGCATTTGCGCGCGGGCTTCCTGGCCGATAATCGAAGCGAAGTCCCGCACCAGCATAGGGTACGGGTGGGGGCCAGCCACAGTGCCGATAATGTAGTGGGTATTATCCACATTGGTTACCCAATCGCGCATGGCCTCGTTCATGGCGTCCTTTAGCGTCTTAGAGCCCGA
>JADHNQ010000077.1 GCA_016779425.1 Pseudomonadales bacterium
GAAACCCCCGCAGCGGCGAGCACGGTATCCACTCGCCCGTACCGCGAGACGACGTCGTCAAATAGTGCCTGCTGACTCTCCTTGGAAGTGACGTCGACCTGTATGAATTCGATTGCCGCACCACCCGCTGACATTTCCGCTGCGGCATTCGCGCCTTTCTCAGCATTAATGTCTGCCACGACGACGGTTGCTCCCTCCGAGGCGTAGCGCAGGGCACTCGCGCGCCCAAGGCCGCTAATGCCGCCGGTTATTACTGCGACTTTGTCCGTCAATAGACCCATGATAATCCCCTCACTTTTCTCTAATCGTGGTAAACCGCCGCGAAATAAACCTAGACACCCACCCCGCCGCGCAATGCTGTCGCCAGACCGGGATAACGCGGCTGATCAATGTTGATTTGATTCGCAACACAGCCGCGCAAATGCGCTGCTAAGCCTGGGGTATCAAGCGCCATGCTGCCGTCTCGAAGCCCATGCACCAACTGCCAGCGCAGCTTGAGCAAATCTTCTTCCTGGCTCTTAAGCAGCGCCTGTATACCGCTTCGTTCATGGTGCGCTGCCGCCTCTCCCAACGCCAGCTCTCGCTGAACAATATCTAGCGAATTACTCGCAACTCTGGCCAAAAACTGGGTTCGCCCGGACGTCTCAGTCATTACCTGTTGACGTAAAAAGTCGATAACACTCGTGAGCAGTTCATCTGATCGGGGCATATCCACTAGCCCTGTAGTGGCCTTGGGCTCTACGAGGGTCAGCGGCCCGGGAATCAGAAGATTGACGCAGTCGATCTGACACTCTGACGAGCGCCGGCCAATACCCGGGCGTTCCACGCTTTGATCCGGGCCGTTGCGATAGTGCTCGGCCATACCGAGACAGCCCACCGCCCACCAAAATGAGCCGAAAACCTGCCAGAACTTGACGGCCTGCCTATCAACCCTTTGGGCTGTAACCGATTCATATCCGGCAAAGAAGTCCTCGGCCTCACCGAACCCACCCACGGGTAGGTGGGCGCGCCCGAAACGCCAGGAATGGGTGAGCATCCAGCCAAGGTCACGCATTGGATCGCCAATATGCGCTACTTCCCAATCCAGTACCGCGACGATACCGCTGTGATCCACCATGACGTTGCCGTTGCGGAAATCGTTATGCACCAGGCTGGGGGTGTAGTTTGTGGGCAAATTATCCAGCAGCCACTGAGCGGTAAAATCGATCATTGGCTGAGGCGTATCAAAGGTTTGATAACGCTCCCAGGTTTGGCGTACGTAGGCCTCGGGACTAAGGTGCTGTAACTGCTGGTCGAGCCCCGTGGCGGTAAGGTCGATACGGTGGATACGAGCAAGGGTCTCGCCGAAAAGCCATGCAAGCTGAGGGCGGATCTCATTGAGCTCCGGGGCCTTGACGATGCGAGCACCAAGTGCCTCTCCATCGAGCCACTGCATGATAAAACCCGCGCCGATACCGTCTTGCGGGCCTAGCACATGGTGCACTTCTGGTTCTGGCACTCCATGGCCTCGCGCGACCTGCATGAGTCTCGCCTCCACCGCCAGCCCAGGGTGCTGAGCCGTTATTTCGCCCTCTTCGCCTCCGGCAGCCCGCCGCATCGCCAACTGCCTGGCACCTGAAGGGGTATCGATGGTGATGCGGTAGGTTTCCTGGCTAGCGCCGCCTGAGAGGCGCTCAAGCTTTGTCAGGCCAGTGCAGTCGTCAATGACTTGCGGGAGCAGCTTACCAAGGCGCTGCTCCAAGTCTTGATGCGATACGTTCAAGGGCTAGTCCTCTCTGACGCCCTTGGGTGCGCGCTGACCCATAAAGCCAAATAGGTATCCGGCAACTCGACGCATCTGTATTTCCTCGGCGCCCTCGGTAATGCGGTAGCGGCGATGGTGGCGGTAAATATGCTCGAACGGCTTGTGGCGGCTGTAACCCAAACCACCGTGCACCTGCATGGCACGATCTGCCGCCTCGCAGCACAATCGATTGGCCCAGTAGTTACACATGGAGACCTTATCGGACACTGAAAAGGCGCCGTTGGTATCCATTTGCCAGGCGGTTTTGTGGATCAGCGCCCGCAGCATCTCGCACTGGGTTTGCAGTTCGACTAGGGGAAACTGGATGCCCTGGTTGGTAGCCAGGGGCTTACCAAATGGGGCGCGCTCTTTCGCGTACTGGATGGATTCGTTGATACAAAACTGTGCGGCACCCAGGGAGGATGCTGCCTGGCGAATCCGATTCTCGTTGAAGAAATGTTGGACAACCCCCAAACCCCTGCCTTCTCCGCCAAAGATAGATTCGTGGGGTACACGAACATCTTTCATGCTGATTCGACCGTGGTCGGTGGGCATGTTGAAGGTCCAAAGCATTTCTTCGACTTTGAAACCCTCGGTGTCTGTGGGCGTAAGGAAAGCCGTAATGCCGTCCCCGTCGCCTGCTTTTCCGCTTGTACGAGCGAAAATCAAATCGTGCTTGGCTTTGTGTATGCCCGTATTCCAGGTCTTCGCACCGTTGATGATCCACTCGTCACCGTCACGGACAGCGGTTGTTTCCATATGGGTAGCATCAGATCCGTGGTCTGGCTCAGTAATCCCAAACGCAAAACCCGCTCTGCCCTCGGCAAGATCATCGATCCATTCGGCTTTTTGTTCGTCGGTACCGTACTCAATCATGAGCAGCAGACCTACATTATTGCCGACGATGGAATGCTCATTTTGCAGGTCGTTGTGTAGCCCTAGCCCCATGGTCGCGAAGTGCTCGCGAATAATGGCCATACCAAGATTGGTGCCCTCCTGACCACCGTATTCCTTGGGCAGCGGATAACGATAGTGGCCTGCATCGTCAGCCAGACGCTTGGCTTTCGCCAGCAGCGCTTCCCACTCCTCGTTAGGCAGACCACCTCGTTCCCAGTCAGTGCGCGCATCTTCCCGGCGGTGATCAAAAAACCGTATGTTGTCGTCTTGGTTCTCAAGAGGCTTGATCGTGTTCTCGATAAACAGATCTAGCTCGTTCAGGTAATCCTGCAGTTCCTTGGGTATGTCGAAATTCATGCTCTCCTCCTAAAATTTCTTGGCAGGAGGATTTAGGCGCATTTTTACCCCTGAAAAATTAGCCCCCCAGCCCAAGGAAGACGTTACTTGGGGCGCTACGCGCATGCAACTTTTCCCATGAGTTTCGCCAATCGGATAATTAACCGATCGGCGCCAGGAATGTCAGTTCATTGGGTTGAAAACTTAAAATACTGCTAGCCTTGCCCTTCTGTATTGCTAACAAGTTGGCTGAGATTGAAGTATTTGTGGATTGGGTTGGGGTGGTTATTTGTACTGCTGGGGCTTGTGGGCATAGCCCTGCCTCTGCTGCCAACCACACCGTTTCTTTTGCTTGCAGCCATATGCTTCAGCAAGGGTTCCGAACACATTTACCGCTGGCTAATCAACCACCCTACCCTAGGGCCACCCATCAACAATTGGCGTGAAAGACGCGCAATCACCCGCCGCAGTAAAATTGTGGCGACGGTGTCGATGCTGATTTTACTCGTGATTACGCCGCTGGTTGGCGCGCCCTGGTGGGCCGCTGCAGTTCAGGCAGCAGTGCTCACCATGGTGGCCATTTTTCTTTGGCGACAGGCAGAGCCCTAGTGCGCTGACTAGGGCACGATGCGACGCAGACGCACGACCGGAATGAAGCGGTCTGTCTTTTCTTGATAGTCGATATAGGGGGGCCAAATTTTGGCCATCATCTCCCAGATAGACTGCCGACCTTCTCCTTCAACGACTTCCGCGGTGGCGGTGAATTTATCCGCAGCAACCTGCACGCCAACCGTCCGAATTGCCTCGAGGTTCAGATACCACGCAGGATGATCGGCATGACCGCCCTTAGAAGCCACGATGATGTAGTCGTCTCCATCCTTGCCGTAAATCAGAGGCAACATTCTAGGTTCGCCACTGTGACGCCCGGTGGTAGTCAGCAGCAGTGTTGGCACGCCGCGCCAAATATGTCCGTCTTCGCCGTCAGTCGCGAGGTAGCGATTCATATGGTCTACCGCCCAATCCGGCAGCGTCGTAGGTTGTGTCATTGCTCTTCCCTCGTTTTGTCGCGCCACCATGGGCGCGCATTTTAGTCTGTCTGAAATGTTGGACGTGCGCGTAGCAGCGCCACCATGGGCACCGTGAAAATCAGGCCCGCAATAATCGCCGAATTGACACCGCCACCTCGCGGGTTCACCAGGTTCCAGACAATCATGGCGATGACAACCTGAGCCGCATAAACCCCTGCCCATGGCCACATCCAGGGTTTCATATGGCGAAAACCATAAGCACCCAGCCCGTAAATTAGCCAGTGAAGGGGTTCCGTCGCCTTAGCCCACCAGCCCGTCAGCGTGAAGCCAAACCAAATTTCATGGTCTTCGGCGACTGGTTTGATAAACATATCGAAAGGCATGTAGATAAAAGTCATGTAAAGGCAAAAGTAGAAAATCAGGCTCATCCACAGTGGACGACGCCGAAAATCTTCCAGCACCAGGGCCATGAATCCGGCTTTTGGCTCCTGCTCCATATCAACTCTCCTAACCCACTAATTGACCTGATTCGGCAGAGGCCGATTTTCAACGAAGGCCTGGATGTTCGCCAGGGCACATTCGCCCATGGCCACGCGGGTCTGCATGGTGCCGCTGCCCATATGGGGTAGCAACACAACATTCGACAAGTCCCTCAAACCCGGCACGAGTCTGGGTTCTGCTTCGTATACATCGAGTCCCGCTCCGGCAATAACACCCTGCTGTAATGCCTCAACCAGCTCTGATTCATTCACCACATCGCCGCGTGCGGTGTTGATCAAAAAAGCGCTGGACTTCATTTTGCTCAAGGTGGCTGCATTGACGAGGTTTCGGGTCTCTGGCGTTGCCGGACAGTGAAGGCTAACAAAATCCGAGGCCTCGAATAGTTCCTCCTGCGGACAGTACCTTGCTGGCATTCCCTGCAGAACCCGCTCGCTTTTTTCTGATCGAGAGCTGTAGAGAATGTTCATTCCAAGGCCATAGTGCGCTTGTTTGGCAAAGGCCAGACCGATGCGTCCCATACCGACAATACCCAGCGTTTTGCCCGTCACCTGGGTGGACAGCATATGGGTGGGGTGCCATCCATCCCACTTATCGCTGCGGACCAGCCGCTCGCCTTCGCCGGTGCGGCGGGCGATGCTCAGCATCAGGGTGAGCGCGATTTCCGCCGTAGCATCGGTGAGAACTCCGGGCGTGTTGCTTACCGCAATACCCGCCCTCGACGCTGCTGCCAGATCGATATGGTTAAAACCCACACCGAAATTCGCCAAGAGCTTGGTTTTCACGGTAGGCGAGCCGAGCAGCTTCTGACCGATTGAGTCCGTTACGGTTGGACACAGCACGTCGGCCCAGGCGAGAACCTCTCCTATCGCTTCTTCGTTCATGGCGCGATTGCCCTCGTTGATCCGTAATTCAAAAGCGTCAGCCATCCGACGCTCAACGGATTCTGGCCAGCGACGAGTCAGCGCAACTTTCAACTTACCTTCGCTCAAGAATTGATCCCCATCTGATCGTTTTTCGTCAAGATTCATTTATGCAGCGCCGGAGCATAAACTGTTTACGGAGCTTTTTTAAAACGGCGGGAGGACGAGAGAACTGTGAGCAAATCCTATCATCACTTCATCAACGGTCAGGTGGTTCAAGGCAAGTCCGGTCGCCATAGCGATATATTCAATCCAAGTCTCGGAGAGGTCAGCGGCAATGTTGCCCTGGCGTCTACTGAAGAGTTGAACAGTGCCGTCGCCGCAGCGAAGGCTGCACTACCGGAATGGTCCGGCATGAATCCTCAACGCCGGGCCCGTGTGCTGTTCAATTTCAAGAGCTTGGTTGAGGCAAATGCCGACGAACTGGCCCTGATCCTTTCTGAGGAACATGGCAAGGTGCTGGCAGACAGCCATGGCGACATTCAAAGGGGTCTCGACGTTATCGAGTTTGCCTGCGGTATTCCGCACTTGGTCAAGGGTGAGTACACCCAGGGAGCAGGTCCCGGCATTGATGTCTACAGCATGCGCCAGCCGATCGGCGTTGCTGCAGGCATCACTCCCTTTAACTTCCCCGCCATGATCCCTATGTGGATGTTTGGGGTCGCCATCGCCACAGGCTGTACCTTCATACTGAAACCATCGGAAAAAGACCCCGGCGTGCCGCTGCGTCTAGCGGAACTGATGATGGAGGCAGGCGCGCCAGCCGGTGTCCTCAACGTCGTCAATGGTGACAAGGAAGCTGTGGATGCCATCATCAATCATGAGGACATTCGCGCAGTCAGCTTTGTCGGTTCTTCTGATATTGCACACTACGTCTATCAGGGCTGCGCGGCTCAGGGTAAACGAGTGCAGGCCATGGGTGGCGCCAAAAATCACGGCATCATTTTGCCCGACGCCGATATGGCACAAGCTGTTCAGGACATCACGGGGGCAGCCTATGGCTCAGCGGGAGAACGTTGCATGGCGCTGTCGACCGTAGTCGCGGTAGGCGATCGGACCGGAGACCGCTTTATCGAGGCCATGAGTGCGGAGCTCGGTAAGCTGAATGTAGGCATTTCGACGGATCCAAGTGCCGATTACGGACCTGTTGTTACCGCCGCTCACAAACAACGAATCAAAGACTATATCCAGATGGGTGTGGACGAGGGTGCTGAGCTGGTCGTGGACGGACGCGACTTCGCTCTGCAGGGGTATGAAAACGGCTTTTATGTCGGGCCTACCCTGTTTGATCGGGTCAAGCCAACCATGCGCAGCTATCAGGACGAAATTTTTGGTCCCGTACTGCAGGTGCTGCGAGAGGACACATTTGAGGGCGCGCTAGAGCTGCCGTCTAAACACCAGTATGGCAACGGTGTGGCTATCTTTACCCGCAGTGGTGGTGCGGCACGGGAATTTGCCCAGCGGGTGAACGTGGGCATGGTCGGTATTAATGTACCCATTCCTGTGCCCGTCGCTTACCACAGTTTTGGTGGGTGGAAGCGCTCGGCCTTCGGAGACGCAAACCAACACGGCATGGAGGGCGTCCGCTTTTATACCCAGACCAAGACCGTTACACAACGCTGGCCGGACGGTGAGACCCAAGGTGCAGGCTTTAACATTCCTGTGATGGAGTAAGGCTGTGGTCTGCAACCAAAGTGTGCCCTGACAAAGCGGTGCTTCAGGACAGGCCGCTGACGGGAACCAGTGCGCCATGCACGGCCCTTGCGGCATCGCTGCCTAGAAAACAAATCACCTGACCTAGATCCTGGGGATCCACCCAATCTGCAGGGTCAGCATCGGGCATATCCGCCCGATTCCTGGGCGTATCAATTACCGTCGGGAGTACGGCGTTTACATTGACTCCTGCGCCCTTGACCTCCTCGCTTAAAGATTCGGTGAGGCGCATCACCACAGATTTGGAGGCCAAGTAAGCCCCCATATTCGGAGCGCCGCGCATCGCGCCAAGCGCACCCACATTGATCACGCTGCCTCTCCCTCTCGACAGCAAACGTGGCATCGCCTCGTTCAACACCCGCCTCAAGGTCGTCACGTTGATGGTGAACATGGCATCCCACATCGCGTCTTCAGTCTCATAGACTGCTGGGCCCATGGCAAATCCGCCGGCGATATTGGCAAGCACATCGAAGTCGCCGATCTGCTCAAAGCATTGTTTAAGGCTGGTTGGATCGGTGAGATCCACTTGAATGAGGCTGCCCACCAGATCCGGCGCATCGGCCACCACATCGAGCAAGACCACGTCCGCGCCCTGGGATTGAGCAGCCTGCGCTACCCCCTGACCCAACACGCCAGCTCCGCCGGTGACCACCATTCGTTTGCCTGCTAGCGACATTTCCTACCCCGCAATAATTTTCGTCGCAGCATAATACGGGCGGTAGGCCTTGAACCCAATCTCCGATGACTTGGACCGTTGATCCCGCCCCCCTGGCGGGGCTAGGATCTCGATCAGCGACACCAGCTAGGATACACAGATGATTTATCGAATTATCGCGGGACTTATTGGCGCACTGATGGCAGCGACGGCTGCGGGTTGGTTACTTGATCCAGAGACTGCAGCCGGCAGTCTTGGCATGTCCTACATGGATGGTATTGGGCGTAGCACTCTGGTCGGAGATATGAGCGCCTTTTTCGTCTTTTTGGTCGTTATGTGTATTGCCGGGGCGGTGACCCGAGTTGGGCACTACCTGCAAAGCGCTGCTCTGCTGTTGCTGCTAGCCGCAGTTTTTCGAACCACTGCTTGGGCATTGCATGGCGCTGAGTTCGCGACGACCTTTATCGTCTTCGAAATCGTTTTGGCTGGGTTGTTGTTTTTTTGCGCGGCAAAAATTGGTCAGCGCGACGATATCGTCTAGCGCCTCAATTAGTCTGGCTAGGCACCTCTACAACGAGCCCGTCCAGTTCCTGGGTCAACCGAATCTGACAGGCTAGTCGGCTGCGCTCGTTAATGCCTAGCGCATAGCTCAACAGCTCGCGTTCATCACCGCTAGCGCCCTTGGCCCTCTCCTGCCACTGCGGATCGACCCATACATGGCAGGTACAACAAGTACAGCC
>JADHNQ010000078.1 GCA_016779425.1 Pseudomonadales bacterium
CATGACCGGACAGATCAAAGGGCGCTTGCGACATGCGCAGATCCAGCTATTGACCATATCTGCTACGAAAATACCCGCTATCTCCCTAGATGAGGGCGTGTTAGGTTTGAGCTATCCAGTTTCCAAGAATTTTCAGGGATCTGCGAAACAGAACTTATACGGCCACGACAACTCAGTCGCACAAAGAAAAGGAGTGCGAATAGGGGTCGAGGGCGTCCGATGAACAAGCAGGAGATGCCGATGTGGGCGATTGTTCCCATCAAGACGTTCGAGCGCGCGAAACAACGACTGGCTGACGTCTTAAACGAGGAGGAACGACGCTCGCTAATGCTGGCCATGGCGCGTGACGTGCTGACCTGCTTGTCCAAAGCCGAACACCTGACGGGCATTTTGATCGTGTCTCGTGCATCCGAAGCAGATGTGCTTGCTTCGGCTTTTTCCACCGAGCGCTTCGCTGAGAGCCCTGATGCCAACCTCGCTAGTGCACTTACCCAAGCCGCCGACTACCTGGTGGAGCACTTCAATGCCACGGGCGTCTTCATCGTGCCCGCAGATGTGCCGGGCATTAATACCGATCAGGTGAACGAGCTGATTCGGTCCAATACCTCGGTAACCCTGCTTCCCGATGCTGAAAATATCGGCACCAATGGCATGATCTGCAGCCCGCCCAATGCCATCCCGTTTATCTTCGATGGCAAGAGTTTCAAACCACACGCTGATGCCGCCTTCACCAATGGCATAACGCCGCGGCTGATTCCAAGCAGTTGTTTTGCATTAGATATCGACACACCCGGCGACCTGCAAACTCTGCTGGCGGAACACCCGCGCAGCCAAACCGCCACCTACTTATACCGATCAGGTATCGCCCGCCGCCTGGCAAACCGGCAGTCAAAACCGGAGACCCAATCATGAACAATGTACTGCAACAGGTGCGCGAAGGAGTCCGACTGAGTGACGATGACGCGTTGGCGCTGGCAGAGTTTGCCGATACCAGAGCATTGGCTGATGTGGCGTCTGTCCTGCGCGATCAGGGGTTTCGGAATACGGTGACCTATTCCCGCAAGGTGTTTATTCCGCTAACGCACCTATGCCGCGATGTCTGCCACTACTGCACCTTTGCCCAGGTTCCCCGCAAGGTGATGGCCCCCTACATGAGCATTGACGAAGTGCTCGAGGTTGCCCGGCACGGCGCTGCCATGGGCTGCAAGGAAGCACTGTTCACCCTGGGCGAAAAGCCCGAGCTGCGCTACAAGGCCGCCCGGGACGCGCTTGCTGAAATGGGCTACGAATCCACCACGGACTATCTGTTCGCTGCCGCTAAGGCCGTGTTCGAAGAAACAGGCATGTTGCCCCACTTAAATCCGGGCAATTTGGAGCCGGAGGAACTGGCCCGATTGAAAACGGTATCGCCTTCCATGGGCATCATGCTGGAGTCGGCGTCTGAACGACTCTGCGAAAAAGGGATGCCCCATTACGGCTCGCCGGACAAGGTTCCAGCGGTCAGGCTGCAAACCCTAGCCAACGCCGGTATTGCCCAAGTGCCGTTTACTACAGGCATTCTGATTGGCATCGGCGAGACCCGCCTCGAGCGCATCGAGAGTCTGCTGGCCATTCGTGCAATTCACGAACAGTACGGCCATGTGCAAGAAATCATCGTTCAGAACTTTCGCGCCAAACCTGAAACAAAGATGGTGAATGCGCCGGAGCCCGATCTGAACGAGCTGCTTTGGACGATCGCCATCGCCCGGCTGATTTTTGGACCAACCATGAGCGTGCAGGCGCCACCCAACTTAAGCCCAGGCGTGCTGCCTCAAATTGTCCACGCCGGCATTAACGACTGGGGTGGCGTATCACCGGTAACACCCGACTTCGTGAACCCAGAAGCTCCCTGGCCGCACCTGGATGAACTGGCTCGAGAGACAGCTTCCGCTGGCAAATTTCTCACCGAACGTCTAACCATGTATCCAGACTATGCAGTAGATTTAGATCGTTGGGCTCACCCGGATCTGCATGTACGCATGCTGGAGATGATCGATGCTGAGGGCTTCCCCCGCATTGACGAATGGTGCCCGGGCGATATCGACATCGCGCCACCCTCCGAGGTAATGAACGCCATCGTTAATACACCGCGTCATGTCAGCGCCGATATCGCCGCGCTCCTCGATAAGGCCAGTGCTGGGGAGGCGTTAGATGAAGCCGAGATCATTCGGTTGTTCCAAAGCCGAGGCGACGACTTCACCGCGGTAGTGCAGCGTGCAGATGCCCTGCGTGCGCAGACCAATGGCAATAGCGTTAGCTTCGTCGTGAACCGCAACATTAATTACACCAATATCTGCTACTTCAAATGCCAGTTCTGTGCCTTTTCAAAGGGCAAACTGTCGGAGAATCTGCGCGGGCGTCCCTACGATTTATCTGATGAAGAAATCGCGCGACGCACGACAGAGGCCTGGGAACGCGGGGCCACAGAAGTTTGCATGCAGGGTGGCATACACCCGGAATACACCGGCGAGACTTACATCAATATCGTGCGTACGGTTAAGTCAGCTCAGCCCAATATGCATGTGCATGCCTTCTCGCCGCTAGAGGTGTGGCAGGGCGCGGCAACCCTCAAGATGGACATCGCAGAGTACCTGCAGCAGCTCAAAGATGTCGGGCTTAACACCTTGCCAGGCACCGCTGCAGAGATTTTGGATGATGAGGTACGCGACATCATCTGCGCTGACAAGATCAATACCCAGCAATGGTTAGATGTGATGGAGGCCGCCCACAGTGTCGGCTACAAAACCACCGCTACCATCATGTATGGCCATGTGGAGAAGCTCGAACACTGGGCGCGGCATATCATGCGCGTGCGCGAGCTTCAGGAACGCACTGGCGGATTTACCGAGTTTGTACCCCTACCCTTTGTGCACATGGAAGCGCCCATGTACCTCAAAGGTAAGGCACGCAAAGGCCCGACTTTTCGTGAAGCGATTTTGATGCACTCGGTAGCTAGACTTGCCCTTCACAGTCAGATCGACAACATTCAAACCAGTTGGGTGAAGATGGGCCACGAGGGCGTCAAAGCCTGCCTGAACGCGGGCTGTAATGACCTCGGAGGCACTCTCATGAATGAATCCATTAGCCGTGCAGCGGGCACCCAGCATGGACAGGAAACTAATCCGCGACAGATGGCCAATCTCATTCGGCGTCTTAACCGTGATCCACAGCAAAGGTCTACCAGCTACGGCAAGGTGAGCGACGAGCGGATCAAGGCAGGCCTGGCCCAAGGCGAATTGCTGGAGATCATCAATACCCCTGCAGAAAAGTACGAGCGCAAGACACCGTCTGCGCAACTTATTCGCAACCCAGCCCCAAGCAGAGCATCTCTTGTTGATCGGTCCGGGGGCTGACTAGGGCTGACCAGGGCTGACGACAACAGACACCTCAGCGTTAAACCCCGGAGGTGCCAAGGAATCGGGCGATGGAACAAATTTGGCTAACATGGGCCAAGCAGCTTCAGGCCATCGCCTCCACCGGCGTTCATTTTGCTGACGATCCTTATGATCGAGAGCGTTACGAAGAAGTAGCCCACATTGCCCAGCAGATGCTGTCGGCACTCGGCAGCGTACCCATAGAAAAAATCGAGGGCTTGGTCACAGATTTTGCCAAGGGTTACGCAACACCGCGCATAGACGTACGCGGGGCGGTCATCCAAAACGATCAAATCTTGTTGGTGCAGGAAAAAACCGACGGATTATGGAGCTTGCCTGGTGGCTACGCCGATGTCGGGCTTTCAGCCGCAGAAAATGTAGCCAAGGAGATATCCGAAGAGGCGAACATACAGGTTGGGGTAAGGAGTCTTTATAGCGTTAGGCACAAGGCCAAGCACGCCTATAGTGAAGACGCCCGTGATTTTTATAAGTTCTTTTTTCTCTGCGAGCAGACCGACGACGCTGATCCAACGCCGGGGCTGGAGACCGGTAATGTGGGATTTTTCCCCCTAAACGAGCTACCCGCACTGTCCCAAGGGCGCGTCATATCCGAGGATATTACCGCAGCATTTCACGCAAGCCGGCAAGCAACACCGCCAGCGCTATTTGATTAACACCCGCTAAACGAGCCCAGCTACTTTGAGAGTAAACGTGATCGGCACCAGCGGTAGCGGCAAATCGAACTTTGCGCGGCAATTGGCCGCGGCGCTGAAAATTCCTTATCTTGAAATGGATCGCCTGTATTGGAAGCCGAACTGGCAGGAACCCAACGACGAGGAGTTCTTTTCCATACTTGAACACGCACTATCCGGTGACGCATGGGTGCTTGATGGAAACTACTCCCGAACAACTCACATCAAATGGCCGCGCGCAAACCTAGTGGTCTGGATTGACTACTCATTTCCACTCACTTTGTACCGAGTGATCAAGCGCTCGATCCTGCGGGCCTGGAAAAAACAGGAATTATGGCCGGGTACCGGAAACCGCGAGAGCTTCACGCGCCTGTTCTCCAAAGACTCCATGGTTTTGTGGACCCTTTCCCATTACGCCAGCAACAAAGGCAAGTTTGAAGAACTGATGGCGACTGAGAGCTATGCGCACATTGATTTCGTTCGATTGCGTTCCCCCAAAGAGGCAGCAGCGCTTATTCAAAATCTGACGAATAGGGACAAACAGGCGTGAACCCAAAGCTAAGACCTCAGTATCACTTTCGTCGGACTCAGACGGGGCTCGATGCATGGAATGTGGCGCGACTAATCCGATTAAGTCGCGATCTTCCCACCCTCTGGGTTGACCCTTGCACCATTTCTGAGCTGGATCAAAATCACTGGTACATGGGACCGTCCCAGCAACCGACCCCCCGAAGCCTGTTGGAACACATGCAGCTCATCGAACGAAGCGATTTGTCGTTCCCCATCATTCTTGATGCACGCGGTCGGGTAATGGATGGCATGCACAGAGTCTGCAAAGCCGTTTACGAGGGGCGATCTGCAATATCTGCAAGACAGTTCAGCCAAGATCCAGCGCCAGACTACGTCAACTGCGAACCCGATGAATTACCCTATGTCGAGTCTCTGTTTTCGATTTGAACGACTCACATCAAGGCGTGCACAGTTCCCATCGCCAAATAAAACAGCACCCAATACGTGGCATCAATGAGAAATAGTGCGCGACTTTTTTGCGAAAACAGATAGTTGGTGCCGATGGCCGGCACAATAAACCCAGCAGCAATGCAGAGCGCAACAAGTACCCTGCCAACCTCATCCAAACCGGCGAAGGCGTTCAACACCCAAGCAAGCATGGCGGAAGCGATAACGCTGAGTACAAAGGCACAGCCATATATGGTCACCATGCTGCCATTGCGAATATCCTCTTCCGTCAAACCCATAGCGGCCATCCAGCGCTGCCCCATAATTGGCCCGTACCAAATACCACCCACGACAAAACCCATAATCGCCGCAACTAAGATCGTCAGCCAGCTCAGTTCACTTACACCCATTCACCTTCTCCTAGGAAGTCCTCCTCAACGAGTGTCTTAGGCTAGCCCACGTACCCACGTCAGCTAAATCAGAAGCCGGCAGGTGGCCCGAATTTTGTGTCAAAACGTGTTACGCATCGCATGGAATCCGATAAGGTTTAGAGGCAAGGGAGAAGAACACCATGACACAAATAAAATACGACTTCGGCAGCGGGCGGTCTGACCCGGCGACGTTTCCAGTGGCGGCGCTACAGGCGGCCGCTAACAAAGTGATTGAGGAACAGGCCGAAGCACTCACCCAGTACCCTGGCGACCTGGGCCACGCCGGTATGCGCCGAGCCATGGCTCGGCGAGAGGAAGATCGGGAAGGCATCTGCATCGATCCAAACCATCTGCTGCTCACTAATGGTTCCATGCAGGGGGTGACACTCACAGCCGAAGCGCTGCAGGAAAACCACGGCGATACGGTGCTGGTGGAAGAGTACTGCTATCCGGGCACGCTAAGCGCCTATCGCTCCCTGAAGTACGATATGGTCGGCATTCCGCTGGATGAGGGCGGTATGTGTCCTGACGCCGTGGAACGCGAGCTAGACCGCCTGCACAAAGAAAAGCGCCTGCCTAAATTCATCTACACGATCTCGACTTATCAAAACCCAACCGGCTTCGTTATGCCCAAGGCCCGCAGGCTGCAGATTATCGAAATGGCCAAGCACTATGGTGTGCCTATTGTGGAAGATAACTGCTACGCCGATGTGCATTACGACGGCCCATTAGAGCCAGCATTTTACGCGTTGGATGACGATCCCAACCAAATATACCTGTGCTCGCTTTCCAAAATTTTGGCGCCGGGACTGCGTCTGGGCTACATCTACGCTCGACCGCCCATGCTCGAAAAGATAATGAGCCGCCGCCATGACGCGGGCAGTAACTATCTTGCCGCCGCCATCGCCGCAGAGTTTTATCAAGACGGTATTCAAAAGCACGCCAAGGCCACTAACCCGGTGCTGAAAGAAAAACGTGACCTTACCCTGGAGGGTTTAGAGTCCGAGCTTGGCGACATTTGCGTTTGGTCTGAGCCTGTCGGTGGGCTGTTCATTTGGGTTCGTCTACCCGACGACGTTGATACCAAGGCCCTGCGTCCCATGGCGCTAGAGCAAGGCGTGAACTTCTTGCCCGGCCAGAGTTTTCATTATCAGCGCGATCACGTGCCCTATCTGCGTCTGGCCTTCGGGCATCTAACCTTGGAGCAGATCCGTGACGGCCTACCGATTTTGGCGCGCTGTATTAAGAGCTGCCGGAGCAGCAATGAAGGGCGAGAATTCGCTAGCCTGTTTGGCGAGTAAATACAAAATTCGACTATGGTAAAGACCCTAACAAGGCAACCCAGGAGATCCAATGACGACCATGCTTACATCCGGTGACCAATTTCCGGACATCGTCCTAACCAGTGCGGCAGGCGATACCCTATCCCTACCCGCTGATTTGGAAAGCCCGTACACCATCGTGCTGTTTTATCGCGGCCATTGGTGACCCTACTGTCGCCGGCTGTTGGCCGGCTACGAAGAGCGCCGTGAAGCGTTCTCAGCAGAAGGCGTCAGCATCATTGCCGCCACGGTAGATTCCCAAGAAAAAACACGAGAGGTAGCGGCACCGCTGAATTTTCCTGTTGCTTATGGCGTCACCCGCGATATTGGTAATGCTTTGGGGTCGTGGTGGGATGAGCGGCGAGATTTTATTCAGCCCAGCGAATTCGTACTGAACCCCAAGGGCAAGGTAATGTTTTCTGCCTACAGCAACGCCCCGGTGGGGCGTATGGATCCGGCGGAGACCTTGACGCTGATCAAGTACTTGAACAGCTTGAAGCGATAGACCGGCTGGCTAACCAGCCTTTAACGCGAGATTCAGCACAGCCTTGTAACTGGGCTGGATCTCCATTTTCTCGCCATAGCCTTTGTCGAGCAGCATGCGATGGGCATCTGCCAGCTTATAGTGTGGGCAATTCACCACCAGATGGTGCTCGAGATGATAGTGCACGTTATAGGGTGCAATCAGCGCCCGCTCCCACCAGCTTGCCAAGGTCGTACGCGTATTACGCAGACGGTCATCGTTATCAGGCACCACGGCATGCTCGCCAATGTTCCGTAGCCGCACAACGAAGCGATTCCAGGTAAAGGCAGGCAAAATCCACAGCACAAAGTACATGTACCAGACTCCTGCAGCGGCGAAAGCAGCCAAAAATGCCAAGTTGATCAACACATTAGGGCCGATCCTCGGCCATGCATGCTTGAGTTTCTCAGCCAGCGTATCGCCCTTGAAGGCAGCCTTGACGATGCGTCCGTATTGATCCCAGCCGGTTTGTCCAGTGAGGTCGCGGATCACTTTGCGCCGAAAGGAGCTCTTGGTGATGGGAAACGGTTTCGAAAGCACTAAGTCTGGATCGTTCTCTTGCTGTGTATTGGCGTGATGCACCACATGGTATTTTCGATAGTTATCAATCTTTTCGTCAGTAAAGGGGCGGTTCAATAGCCATTCGCAGACCCAGTCATTGAGCCTGCGGTTTTTGTACAACGCGCCGTGGGCGCCATCGTGGGTGAGTACAAACAGGCCCAACTGTCTAGCACCAATAATCATGACGCCTAGGGTGATGGTGATCGGGTTGGGAAACAGACACACCACGATCCAGGTGCCGACAATGACCGCCCAGCAATGCGCAATTGCCAGTGAGCTGCGCCAAGAATCCACTTCCCTCAGGTAGGCAATTTCATCTGAGGTAAAAAAATCCGTAGGCCTCTGCAGGGCTGCTGTCGCGTCGTCTTTATTCATCGTCTGCTCTCTTCGTTCCTCGCACCAGTATTCCAAATGAGCCTAGCGCGATCTTGGATCATAGCGCTCGCGTCTCGCCTAGCCAACGTCCTAACCATTGACGACTTCACTACTCTGTAAATCTACGATTTGTGCCTTGGAGAGCCCCAGCTGATTTAAAAGAGTTTCACAGGCATCACCAGTACGGCATGGGCCCTGTAGGGTTCTGTCACTCATGGGCCAACCCGACATTGCCCCATGTCGGATGCCCGCACCGTGAATTGGGTGCTCGAAAGCCACCGCTAGCTCACAAGTGG
>JADHNQ010000001.1 GCA_016779425.1 Pseudomonadales bacterium
CGAGTTGGGTAATGGCGTGGCGGGTGCCATGAACAGCTTCACCTTCCTCATCGCTGGTGATCAGAAAGCTGATGGTCCCGGGGTGGTTAGGATTTTCCTCGACGAAGGTAGTTACGGCATAGATCATCGCCGCGAGGCTGGATTTCATGTCGGCGGCACCCCGTCCGTACAGCAAGCCGTCACGGATGGTCGGTTCAAACGGAGGAGATTGCCAATTTTCTGGTGGCCCAGAAGGAACCACATCCGTATGACCCGCGAACATCAGGTGAGGCGCTGTGTCTGCGCTACGCGCGGGATCCATGCCGCGCCATGCCCAAAGATTGTGAACGCCATGGGCGTTGAATTGTTCCGTGGTGAAGCCAAGTGCGCGCAGCATATCGCCGATGAGTTCTTGGCAGCCAGCGTCCTCGGGTGTGACCGATACCCGCCGGATCAGGGCCTTGGTTAGTTCTAAGATCGAAGATTCGTTTTCCATCAGTTATGGCTGTGCAACGCGTCGTTGAGTTCTATCGCTTTACGATTGGTCTTGCACAGCACCTGGCCCGATTTGGCGTCCCGAATGAACAACATGTCGGATTGCCCGGAGAGTTCCCGAGCCTTCACTCGCTGCACCTCTTCGCCGGTTTCATCTACCACCATGACTGGAGTGCCTGCTGTGATGTAGAGGCCCGCTTCGATTGTACAGCGGTCCCCCAGTGGTATTCCGGTTCCCGCATTGGCACCCACAAGACACTGTTCGCCGATGCTAATAACGATTTCGCCGCCGCCGGAGAGGGTACCTTGAGTACTGGAGCTGCCGCCCAAATCCGTCCCCGCACCAATGATCACGCCCTGAGAAATGCGGCCCTCAACCATGTTGGGGCCAAGCGCCGCCGCGTTGAAGTTTACAAAGCCTTCATGCATTACCGTGGTGCCGTCGCCCAAGTATGCGCCGAGGCGTATTCGACTGGCGTCAGCGATACGAACCCCAGCTGGTACTACGTAATTAACCATTTTTGGAAATTTGTCGATTGAGAACACTTCCAGATTGAGTCCCTGGCTCCGCGCGTTCATGAGGGCTTCTGGCAGTTCACTGACCTCGATAGGGCCAGCAGATGTCCATGCGAGATTCGGTAGATGCGCAAAAATGCCGTTTAAATTCAGCGTATTCGGCAGGGCGAGGCGATGGGAAAGTAAGTGCAGTTTGAGATAGGCCTCCTCGGTGCTGCCAATGTCCTCGTCAGCGATTAGCCGGATCACGATAAGTTCATGCTGGGAATTGCAGCCTTCAAGCGCTGCGAGTAAGGACATAGGCACAAGCTCAGGAGCGGCGGAGAGAAGTGCCTGAAGCTGTGTCTCACTGGGCGCTGTAACACCCGCAGGTAGGCTGGCCGCGGCTGCCCCGGCCGCGCCGTCGGGGTGCATTACCGGCGCGGGATAGAGACAGTCCAGAACGAGGCCTGCACCGTTGGTGTTGCGAAGCCCTACAGCAAAAGCAAATGTATCTGTCATCGATTAACCCGTCGCACTGTCAAAGAGGCGGCAGTCTACCGTGGGTGTTTCGACTATTCGAGCTTGCTCGCTTGCGAGCGATGTTTTGCGTGCACCTAGAGGTTGCGCGCAAACTCTGCAAGACGTTCAGCTGCGATTACACAATCCTCCATACCGGCCACCCAGGCGACGCGAACATGTCCTTGGCCTGGATTTGTGTACTGCGCTCCCTCACCGAGGTCTCTGCCCAAAAATGTGCCGGGCATGACGGTAATGTTCTGACTTTCTAGCAGACGTTGACTAAAGCCAAGGTCATCGATGGGGGTTCGCATCCAATGATAAAAACCGCCCTCCGGCTGTTCCAGATCGTAGTAGGGCGCGAGAATTTTCGTCACCGCAGCGAATTTTTCTCGATAGAGCGCGCGATTTTCTTGCACATGAGATTCGTCGCTCCAAGCCAATGTGCTGGCGTGTTGGTGGTGGGCGGACATGGCACACCCATGATAGGTGCGATAGCTCAGATACTGCTGAATCAATTGGATATCTCCTGCCACAAAACCGCTTCGCAGACCCGGCAGGTTCGAGCGCTTTGATAGGCTATGAAAACTCAGACAGCGCTCAAAGGGGCGCACTGAGCCGTCACCATAGTGCGATGCAGCCTGCAGCAAGCTACATGGAATGGACTGGTCGTCGTAGTAAAGCTCGCTATAGCACTCGTCGCTGACGACAATAAAGTCATATTGATGAGCCAGATCAATGAGCTGAAGCATTTCGTCCAAAGACATCAGCTTGCCTGTAGGGTTACCCGGCGAGCAGATATAAACCATCTCAATGGCCTCCCACTGAGATGGTGTTATGCCCGAGAAATCTGCGCGGTAGCCGTTCTCGGCTAAGTTCGGGATATAAAGTGGGCGGGCACCCGCTAGCAGAGCAGCACCCTCGTATATTTGGTAGAAGGGGTTGGGCATACCGACAAGTGACCCCTCGTCACCGCTCAGCAGAGCTTGAGCCACACTGAAAAGCGCCTCGCGCGTGCCGTAGACCGGCAGGATTTGTGTTGTTGGATCCGTACCAATCCCAAAGCGACGTTGCAGCCAATCGCTGATCGCAAGCCGCAGTTCATCACTGCCCTTTGTGGCAGGATAAATTCCAAGCTGTTTAGTCAGCGCCTGCGCGTCGGCGAGTGCCTCGACCACGAAACTCGGTGCGGGATGCTTGGGCTCTCCTAACGATAAGGATATGTGTTCGAGTCCCTCGAGGTGTTCGCAATTTTTGTGCAGCTCGCGCAATCTTTCGAAGGGGTAGGGTTGCAGCTGCTCTAGTTTTGGATTGCGCACGAGTGTGAATGCTTCCTCTATGTTTAAGCTTTGTGACTAACCTTGGTTAGGTTGCCTGATCTAAGCGCTGGCGGATGGTTTGTTCGATCTCATAGCGCTTTTGTCCGCTATGCAGACTTTCACCTTTTTTACTCACGACCACAAAGACATCCTCCACGCGCTCGCCCAGGGTAGTGATGCGGGCCGACATGATTTCAAGCCCAACCTCGACCAGCACCAGGGCAATGGTTGCCAAAAATCCCGGCCGGTCTGATGCGGTGATATTGAGTGTCGCTGCATGGTCGTGGGGTTCAGCAACTAAGGTGACGCTTGCTGGAATTTTGAGTTCTTTGAGTTGCCGAGGGACGCGTTGGCCCGTGCCGCTGGTTGCCGGTTCCGGATCTGCCAGCGTTTCTTTAACTCGTTCAATGATGTTCGCTCGTGCCCCGGGGTCAACGACTTCAGAGCCCTCGCTATCCAATACGGTGAACATATCAAAGTACAGGTCGCCAGAGGCCTTGTTGATATAGGCGTCAACAACCGTCAGGCCCAGTTGATTTAATGTCACCACGATGGCCGCAAAGGTCTTGGAGCGATCTCGATCCAGCACGTAGATTTTGGTCGCGCCCTCCTCCACGGAGTCGGTCTGGGGCTCTGAGATCGCGACGAAGGGCTCTTGCTCTATTGGGTGAACAAGTAGCGCCTGGCTGATGGTCACGATCTCTTGCGTGGTATGGCGCAGGAAGAAGTCCTCACCGAGATCTTGCCATATAGCCTCGAGGTGCTCGGTATCCAGACCCGCTTGATCAGATTGCAGCTGCTCTAAGGCACTCTCCTGAAACGCACGCACGCTTTCCTCACGATCCATGGGCTCATCCTGTGTCCGCAGGACGCGCCGAGTCTCGAAATATAGGTGCCGCATCAGCGTCGCCCGCCATCCATTCCATAGATTTGGATTGGTGGCGTTGATATCTGCCACAGTCAGGGCATAGAGATAGTCAAGACGCATCTGGGATTTCACGTGCGCGGCGAAGTCCGCTACGACTTCGGGATCATATATATCCCGATTTTGGGCAACCGATGACATATATAGGTGGTAGCGAACCAGCCAGCAAACCAGGGCAGTGTCTGACTCGTTGAGGCCATGCTGCTCGCAAAACAATTTGGCGTCTTCCGCGCCCAGTTCGGAGTGGTCGCCGCCGCGGCCTTTACCGATGTCATGAAACAGACCTGCAATGTAAAGAAGCTCACCCTTAGGGATGCTCTTTACGCAGCGATGAGCAATGGGAAAGGTTTCCAGGGCGTGTTCATAGCGGAAGCGGCGCATGTTGCGAATCACCATCATGGTATGCGCGTCGACGGTGTAAATATGAAACAGGTCATGCTGCATCTGTCCGACGATGTCACCGAAGGCCGGTAGGTAACGGCCTAGTACGCCGTATCGGCGCATCAGAGTCAGCTGAGTAACGACGGTATAGGGTGATTTGAGGATACTGAGAAACAGCCGGCAGTTCTCGGGATCGCAGCGAAAGTTCTCGTCGATGAGGTGTACGGCTTCCCGCAGCGCACGAATCGTTCGAACCCGCACGCGTATATTTTCCTCGCGTTGGGCCATCAAAAAGAACATCTCCAGCATGGCCGAAGGGTTGCGCAGAAAAACGTCCGGCTCGGTAATGTCGATCCGACGATTGATGAGACGAAATCGGTCATTAAGCCGCTCAAGGCTCGGCCTCTTCTTCGCGGTCATATCCTCCTGAAAATGCTGCAGAACAATGTCGTTCACATCAGAAAGGGCCATCACATGTCGATAGTAATGCTGCATGAACAGTTCTACCGCTGACTTGCTTTCGGTATCCACGAAACCAAGCCGTTGGGACAGTTCGCGCTGTCTGGCAAAGTGCAGTTGATCCTCTTTACGGCCTGCCAGAGAGTGGAGGCCATAACGCACCCACCATAAAAAACGACGCCCGTCATTTAGCCAGCGCGCTTCGGTAGTGGATAGGACGCCCAGCGTGACCAGCTGATCTATGTTCGTGGTGCCATAGCGACGGCTGCATACCCAAAGGGTGGTTTGAATGTCGCGCAAGCCCCCCGGGGAGGTTTTTATATTTGGCTCTAACTTATAGTCGACATGGTCGTAGTGACGATGGCGAGCAAGCTGTTCATCACGCTTGGCGACAAAAAAATCTTCAACGGGCCATACCCTTGGATGAGCAAGGGCTTTCTCTAAGGGAGCGACGAGGGACTCATCGCCGCACAGAAAACGTCTTTCGAACAGTGCGGTAGCGATGGTGATATCAGACCGGCATTCCCGAACACAGGTTTTGATGTCTCGAACGCTGTGTCCGACCTCGACATTGAGATCGAATAAGTCGCGCAAAAAAGCCTCAACAGTTTCGCGCTGGGGATTCGACTTCTGCGTGAGTACAAGAATGTCGATGTCCGAGCCAGGGTGTAGCTCGGCCCGTCCGTAACCCCCGACAGCAAACAATGCGCAGCCGTCGCTGTTTGCGAAATGTTGCTGCCATAGGTCGGCAATAATACTGTCAAACGCGTGGCCGAGCGCTGCGACTAGGGCCTCGATGGGCTCATTATTCCAGTATCGTTCTTCCAGGTCGGTAATCGCCTGGGCTAATCGTTCGCGCCGCTGCAGAATCGCAGTCCCGAGGCTCATCTGGTCATTGACCTAGGTGCATCTAGGGGTCCAAAGGATGGTACAACGCAGCAACATTGGCGACTGAGATCAGCCAAAACTTTCTTCTCCGCGCAAGGTAAATATCTCAAAGCCATCGGCAGTCACCATCAGCGTATGCTCCCATTGGGCTGAGAGTTTGTGATCCTTAGTCACCGCGGTCCATTGGTCCGGCAGGATTTTAATGTGGCGCTTTCCGGCATTGATCATGGGTTCGATGGTAAATGACATGCCTTCATCTAGCACGACACCCGTGCCTGGTCGACCATAGTGAAGAACCTGTGGGTCGTCGTGGAATACTTTCGCAATACCGTGGCCGCAAAACTCTCTCACGACGCTGAAGTGGTTGCTCTCTGCGTGACGCTGAATGGCATAGCCTATATCTCCCAGTCTGGCGCCGGGCCTGACCTGTTCAATGCCCCTATACATGCATTCTTGAGTAATTTTGCTGAGACGTTTCGCCATAACAGATGGCTCGCCGGCAAAGAACATTTTGCTGGTGTCCCCATGGTAGCCATCCTTAATGACGGTAATGTCGATATTGATGGCATCGCCATTTTTGAGCTTTTTCGACGTGCTCGGTATGCCATGGCAAACAACATGATTGACGCTGGTACAAATGGACTTCGGGAAGGGCATTTGTCCCCCTCCACCGCCATAATTGAGCGGGGCAGGGATACAGCCTAGGTCTTCAACGATGAATTGATGACACAGTTGATCGAGTTCCTCGGTGGTTACGCCGGGCTGGACATGATCGCCGATCATTTCCAACACTGAGGCGGCAGCACGACCCGCAGCTCGCATGCCTAGTAGGTCTGTTTCGTTCTCAATCCGCGCTGTCATGGCAAATTCCGTTTAATTCAGAAAGTTGTTTGTGGTATAAATCGCGCCGCGCGAGTGGCGGATCCCGCCTAACTCGGCAAAACAACAGTGTTTCAATCATCTGCCATTGATCTCGATGACATTTTGGGTCAAGGCCTGAAGCGCAAAGCGCGGCAGTATAGACAACTTGGGACCGATAAAAAATTGCCTGCTTCGACACAGGCTCTCGGGTGCCGATTATC
Source organism: Pseudomonadales bacterium (assembly GCA_016779425.1). Classification (GTDB taxonomy): domain Bacteria; phylum Pseudomonadota; class Gammaproteobacteria; order Pseudomonadales; family Azotimanducaceae; genus UBA4421. The sequence continues at coordinate 6,543 of JADHNQ010000001.1, forward strand.
ATCAATACTGGTGATCTCGGTTAGAGCCTGGGAAGCATGGCAAATGGTTAACCCGGAGAGAATAAAATGACAGTAAGTATGCGAGACATGCTGGCCGCCGGCGTGCACTTCGGTCACCAGACCCGATTCTGGAACCCCAAAATGGCACCCTTTATATTCGGTGCTCGAAACAAGATTCACATCATCAATCTTGAGAAAACCCTACCTGCTTTCAACGAAGCGCTTGTCGAAGTGCGCAACATGGCGTCCAAGGGCAAGAAAGTGCTTTTCGTTGGTACGAAGCGTGCGGCCGCAAAGGTGATCGCAGAGCAGGCGTCCCGTGTGGGGATGCCCTATGTTGACCAGCGCTGGCTGGGCGGCATGTTGACGAATTACAAGACCATTCGGCAGTCCATCAAGCGGCTGGTGGATCTAGAAACCGAATCGCAAGACGGCACGTTTGATTTGCTGTCCAAAAAAGAAGCCCTGCTGCGCACCCGAATGATGAACAAACTGCAGGGCAGTTTGGGCGGCATTAAGGAGATGGGCGGACTCCCAGACGCAATTTTTGTTGTCGACGTGCAGCATGAGCATATCGCGGTAACCGAGGCGAACAAGCTGGGCATCCCCGTCTTTGGCATTGTGGACTCCAACACCGATCCAGCCGGCGTCGATTACGTCATTCCTGGCAACGACGATGCGATTCGGGCAATTCGACTGTATGTCACAGCATTCGCTGACGCAGTAGCGGAAGGCAAGGCTAATGTTGCAAGCGACGTGGATCCTGACGAATTCGTAGAGGTCGACGAACCAACAGCTGCGCCGAAGGCAGAAATTTCAGAAGCGGTAGCGGCGAGTGTAAACGAGGCGTTTGCAGCAGAAGATGAAGCAAAGGCTGCGGAAGCAGAGGCTCAGGCCGCCGCCGCAGCGCCAGCAGAGGCTCAGGCCGCTGCCGAGGCGCCTGCAGAAGCGATAGAAGAAGCCGAGCCAGCACAACCGCAAGCAGAAGCATCAGATGCTGACAGCGATGCTGCCGAGGAGAAGGAGTAAGACATGGCGATTTCAGCTGCGATGGTCAAGGAACTGCGCGAACGCACTGGCCTTGGCATGATGGACTGTAAAAAAGCACTGGCAGAAGCCGGTGGCGATATGGACCAAGCCATAGAAGACTTACGCAAGAAGAGTTCCTTGAAGGCCGCTAAGAAAGCAGGCCGCACGGCGGCCAATGGCCTGTTGGGCGTGAAATCTTCCGAGGACGGTACGCGTATTGCCCTGGTGGAAGTCAATATCGAAACGGACTTCGCTGCAAAAAACGAAAAGTTCATTGCCTTCGTCAGCAAAGTGGCGCAAACGCTATTTGACAGCGGCGACATGGATTCGGTGACTCAAACGCTCAATGCCGAGCGTGAAACACTGGTTCAAGAAATCGGTGAGAATATGGCGATTCGCAGAGGAGCCTTGGTTGAGTCCGCGTCAGGTGGTTTGAGTTACTACATGCACGGTGATCAGCGTCGCGGCGCCATTGTTCAGCTTGCTGATAAGCACGATGAACTCGGTCGAGACTTAGCAATGCATGTTGTGGCGATTAACCCCATGGTCGTTAAAAGCGATGAGGTTGCTGCAGACGTGCTCGACAAAGAACGAGAAATCTACATGTCCCAGGCGCTGGATAGCGGCAAGCCCGAAGAGATTGTGGTCAAAATGGTCGAAGGGCGAGTGAAGAAATTCTTGTCTGAAGTCAGCCTGTTAGACCAACCCTTTGTAAAGGACGGCAATACTAAGGTAGGCGCCTTGGTGAAGCAGGCCAACACGGAGGTTGTACAGTTCATTCGCTATGAAGTAGGTGAAGGCATTGAGGTGGAAGAGGCAGATTTCGCTGCTGAAGTCGCCGCCCAATTAGCCGACAGCGAATAAACAATTGTCTCGGCTTCTGCTCAAGCTTAGTGGCGAGGCTCTCGGTGGCACCACGGGCCAAGGCATCGAACCCACGGTCCTTGAGCATTTTTGTCGTCAAATAAAGAGTGCTGTTGATGCCGGTATTGAAATAGGCGTCGTTTTAGGCGGAGGGAACCTGTTCCGCGGGGCTGCGCTGTCCCAAGCGGGTATGGATCGAGTAGTTGGTGATCGCATGGGCATGCTAGCCACTATTATGAATGCCTTAGCCTTGGGAGATTTTTTGACCAGAGCAGGGATCGCCAATCAAGTATTTTCTGCTACGGGGATACCGGGAATCACGCCGGCCTATGAGCGTGACCTGGCTTTGACTGCAATGTCTCAGGGTCGGGTTGTGATCCTCAGCGGTGGCACAGGTAATCCGCTCTTTACCACCGATACCGCAGCATGCCTCCGAGGAATCGAGCTGCGCACGGACGCGGTGCTTAAGGCGACCAATGTAGATGGCGTTTACAGCGCGGACCCCAAAAAAGACCCCAACGCCACGCGTTACTCGCAGATTACATTTGATCAGGTGCTCGAGCAGCAGCTAGGTGTGATGGACCTCACAGCCATGGTGTTGTGTCGTGAAAATGCGATGCCAATTGTGGTATTTGATGTCAGCGCGGAAGGCGCACTGGTGGCGATTAGCCGCGGTGAAGATGTGGGGACTCGTGTTGAAAATGTTCCTGTCTGATTCCGGAGCCCTTGGCTTACGAGTTTCTGCCGCCAGAATCTCTGCTTCCAGAATCCCTGTTTTCAGAATTTATGCGAAAAACGCCGTCAGGTTTGCCGCGCAGAATTGCATCAACGATGACCATGTGGCATCAAGAAACACAACTGCCTATCATCAAAACCTCATGGGAATGCGGGCGAGTGGCGGGAGAAAGCGTTTGACCGCCGCAGCTAAGGTGCGCAGATGAGATTGGGAATTACTCATGATTGACGAATTTTTACAGGACGCCGACGAGCGGATGGGTAAAACCCTCGACGCGCTGGCGAATACCTTTGGAAAAATAAGAACAGGCCGTGCGAATCCGTCACTGCTAGACGGTATTACCGTCGACTACTATGGTGTGGCGACTCCGCTCAACCAAGTGGCTTCAATATCGGTGGAGGATGCGCGTACCTTGCTCCTAGCCCCCTGGGAGCGACCCTTAGTGGTGGAAATTGAAAAGGCCATTCTTCGAAGTGATCTGGGTATAACGCCGGTTAATAATGGCGAGGTGGTGCGTATCCCATTGCCACCCCTGACAGAGGAAAATCGCCGGGACTTGGCTAAGCAGGCAAAGGGTGAGGCCGAGAACAGTCGCGTCTCCATTCGCAACATTCGGCGCGATGCAATCGCCGACATCCGCGAATTGGTCAAGGAAAAGGAGGCGTCAGAAGACGATGCCCGTCGCGGCGAGGATCGCGTTCAAGAGCTAACCGACCGTCGTATCGCTCAGATTGACAGCGCCTTGGCTGCAAAAGAATCAGAATTGATGGAAATCTGAGCGCCGACACCTGTTCATGCAAGATTTATCGAAAGACCCCAGCCAACAATCCTTTGGCGGCAAAGAAACGCAAGAACAGTCGCTGACAAACGACGAGGTGGCTGACGCGAAGCCTGAGCATGTCGTGATCATCATGGACGGAAATCACCGCTGGGCGAGTGCGCGACATTTGCCGGGAGCGGCAGGGCACCGCGCAGGGGCCAAGCGCCTCAGGCCTATTGCCGAGGCATGCGCAGAATTAGGCGTCAAACATCTCACGGTATTCGCCTTCAGTACTGAAAATTGGTACCGACCCGATGCTGAAGTAGGCCTGCTGATGGATTTGATGCGTCATGTTATGCGCACAGAAATCGACTACCTGCACGAGCAGGGCGTGCGCCTTCGGGTCATCGGGGAGCGGGAGCAATTTGCCGCAGATATTCAAGAAATGATGATCAGCTGTGAATCAAAGACCGCCGAGAACACGCGGTTAAACCTCTCGGTTGCCGTTAATTTCGGTGGCCGTTGGGATATTGTTAATGCCGCCAGGACTCTGGCCCAACAGGTCGCTAATGGAATCCTACTGCCTGAAGATGTGAACGAAAATGTGTTTGCCAGCGCCACGAGCCTGACGGATATACCCGAGCCAGACCTGATGATCCGCACTGGTGGTGATCATCGCATCAGTAATTTCCTGTTGTGGGATTTGGCCTACACCGAACTCTATTTCACCGATGTCTTCTGGCCAGATTTTGATGCGGCAGCGTTGCAGGAGGCAGTCGCAACCTATGCCCAGCGAAAGCGTCGCTTCGGTCGGCGTCAGTAGCATGCTCCGCAACCGGGTCTACACGGCTTTGGCCCTTGCATCGGCGGCAGCCATAACGATATTTTGGTCGCCTCTGTGGCTGTTTGCTCTGGTCTTCGGCGTCGCTTGCTGCTTTGCGGCCTATGAATGGGCGGCCTTGGCGGGCTGGCGTACACCGCGCGAAAGACTTTTCTACGTGTTCAGCCTGGTGGCGCTGATGCTATTGTCCCTAACCCTGCAGACCTTATGGCTCAAAATCGTAACGTTGAGCTGCTTGGTCTGGCTTGGTGGTTTTGTCAGCATAATCGTGCATCCTCGAACATCGGCAATGTATCGAAGCCGTTGGTTTGTTGCTTCTCTTGGCTGGATTCTGCTGTTGTGTGCCTGGTTTAGCTTGCTCACGCTGGTACAAGGCGACAACGGTAGGCTGTGGGTCTTTTGGCTGTTTCTCCTGACGACGGCAACCGATGTTGGTGCCTTTTTTCTCGGTCGAGCATTCGGGCAACATGCCCTTGCGCCGCAAATCAGTCCAGGCAAGACAAGAGAGGGTGCTGGCGGTGGACTCGTGCTGGCCTTGGTCGTCTGTGTGCCACTGTTATTTTTGAGTGGGGCACTGGATTTTTATGCCTCTATAGGCCTCACCATCGTGATGAGCATTGTCTCCATTTTCGGTGATCTCTTTGAAAGTTTGTTGAAACGTGTCTCGGGAATAAAGGATTCTGGTGCCCTGCTGCCAGGACATGGTGGCCTGTTAGATCGAATCGATTCGATTATCGCGGTGGTACCCTTTTTGGCATGGAGTGTTGCGTGATGGAGATTTTGCAGTATCCGCTGGCTTTTTTACTGCTGTTAGGCGTTATCGTCGTGTTTCACGAATTTGGGCACTTCATCGTCGCCAGGCGCTCCGGGGTGCATGTTGTGAGGTTTTCTGTAGGGTTCGGCAAACCCTTGCTGCGATGGTCAGATAAATACGGAACAGAGTTTGTGCTGGCTGCAATCCCGTTCGGTGGCTACGTGCAAATGTATGACGATCGCGATCCCGTCATCAACGCAGTCGACGATAATTCGATTCCAAAGGACGCTGTTGGCTACACTGGCTTATCGCCACTGTGGCGCATCGCAATATCCCTGGCGGGCCCCGCCGCGAACTTTCTGCTCGCCATAGCGATTTATGCGCTGCTGTTTATGGTCGGAACGCTTCAATTCACGCCGACATTTGATGGTGCAAAGGCCGACACAGCGCTAGCTAATGCTGGAGGCGACAGGCCATTTGAGGTGCTCAGTGTCGACGGCGAGCCTGTACAAAATTATCAGGACGTTGCCATGGGGCTTGGCGATCGTTTGGGCGAGAGCGGCGAGATTATGCTTGGAGTCCTCGATCTGGAAAGCAGTCAGCGTCGCGAAATCCAGCTACCCATCGAACGCTGGCACGAAGGCGTCGGTGAGCCTGATCTCTTCGGCTCTCTGGATTTGCGGCCGGTGCGCCTGAGTATAGTGGGGCAAGTTGTTGAGGGGTCTGCAGCCCAGCGCGCGGGCCTACAAACTGGAGACTGGATTGTTGCCGTTGATGGTCAGCGTGTAAGCCGTTGGTCTGAGTGGGTTGATCATATTGTCGACTCGCCTGGTCGCGCCATGGTGTTTGAAGTGCTCAGGGAGGGGCGGCGCATCTATCTGACGGCGGTAGCGGACCGAGTCACTACAGAGGACGGTGTTGAGATTGGCCGGCTAGGTGTTGCCCCGGTCAAGGAAAAGGTCCAGTACGGGCCATTCGATGCCCTCGCGCTCGGCGCGTCAAAAACCTGGGACATGACCGTCATGACGCTGGCCATGATGAAAAAAATGATCGTGGGCAGTGTCTCGGCAGAAAACCTTGTTGGCCCTGTGGGGATCGTAAAAATCGCCGGTGATTCCGCCCGGGTAGGGTGGTATTTTTTCCTCAATATCATGGCCCTCATGAGCGTATCTTTGGGCGTTCTTAACCTACTGCCCATTCCGATGCTTGATGGTGGGCACGTCGTTTTTACCAGCATAGAAATGCTGCGAGGAAAACCAATCCCTGAACGCCTGCAGATGACGGTGATGCAGATTGGTATCGTGATGCTTGGGGCCATGATGATTTTTGTAACCTACAACGATTTGACTCGACTGTTGTAGAGCGCACGTTTACCCTTGCGACCTCTCATGTCGGACTATTGCTGAATCTTGCAAATAGCGAACCTAGCACGACCAGCGCCGAGGGGGCCTGGGTTGGATGGTATGACTAATTTGGAACGTTATATGCGATCGCACTTCTTGAAGATTCTCGCCAATGCAGCGTTATGCTGCGGCCTTGCGGTCGTCCTGGGTGCTGGGTTTCTATCAGCAAATGCCCAAGCTGCTGTGCAGTCGTACAATCTCAACCAGGGAAACGAATTCGTCGTCGCCGACGTTCGTCTGCAAGGGTTGCAGCGTGTTTCTGCTGGAACCGTCTTTAACATCATTCCAATTGGCGTTGGTGACCGCGTCGATAATGTGGCGGTCAGGGCGATAACCCGTGCTCTGTTTGCCTCGGGCTACTTCAATGACATTAAAATTGCCCGCGACGACGCCGTTTTGATTGTTACCCTGACCGAGCGACCGGCAATTGAATCAATTGAGTTGGACGGTAACAAAGCCATAGAGTCTGATGCGCTTTTGGAGGGGCTTGCGGACCAGGGGCTTCAGGAAGGGGAGATTTTTAAACAGGCAACCCTTGAGCGAATGGGCCTTGAACTGGAGCGACAATACGTTGCCCAAGGCCGGTATGGCGCTTCGATCGACACTGAAATCGAAGATCTGCCGCGTAACCGCGTCAACATTAAAATTGACATCGAAGAAGGTAAGAGCTCTGGAATCCGGCATATAAACTTCGTTGGCAATAGGGCATTCACCGAAGTTGAGCTTTTGGATTCCCTTGAACTCAAACATCCGTCACTTTTGTCTTTTTACCGCAACGACGATAAGTACGCCCGGGAAAAACTCTCTGGTGACCTAGAGACCATCGAGGCCTTTTATAAAGACCGCGGTTACGCTGACTTTAAACTCACCTCGACCCAGGTCAGCATCACGCCGGATCGAGAGCAGGTTTATATTACGCTGGCCCTCGACGAAGGCGATGTATTCACGATCAACGAAGTTAACCTGGTGGGCGAACTTGGCGATGTGCGTGCGGAAGACCTGCAACGTCTTATCATCGTTGAAAAAGGGCAGACTTTTTCCCAGGCCCTTATCACCGCCACAGAAGAGCGTCTCACCGGAGCGCTGGGTAATGGCGGATTCACCTTTGCGACAGCCAGCGGGGTACCGAAACTCAATGACGACGACACCGTAGATATTGAGTTTTTCGTTGATGCGGGCAAGCGCGCCTACGTTCGACGCATCTCGTTTACAGGTAACGCGCTCACTCAAGACGAGGTCATGCGTCGTGAAGTGCGCCAAATGGAGGCAGGTTGGGCCTCGACGGCACAGATTGATCTTTCGAAGGTTCGCCTAGAGCGACTGGGCTATTTTAAGGGTGTGGAAGTAGAAACGCCGCAAGTGCCCGGTACCGATGACCAAATTGATGTGGAATTTGCAGTCGAAGAACAGCCCTCGGGGGCGATTTCTGGAACGTTGGCGTACTCTCAAGGTTATGGCTTGATCATGGGAGCCAACTATCAACAATCCAATCTGCAGGGAAGCGGTAATTCGCTTTCGGTGGGTCTGAGTTATTCGCAGTTCCAGCAGTCAGTTAATTTTAACTACTACGACCCGTATTTTACGCTCGACGGCATTAGCCGTGGCTATAACGTATTTTTCCGACGGCTTGACTATGACGCACGCAACATCGCTCGTTACAGCACGGATTCAGCTGGTGGTGGTGTGACCTTTGGATTCCCAATCGGAGAGACCCAACGAATCAATTTTGGTTTGAATATAGAGCATACGGAGATTCGCGAGGGATTCGCCGCAGCTCAAGAAATCTCAGAGTTCATTGATCGCAACGGACCTGATGCATTGAACTTCAAGGCTAACCTGTCATGGATTCGCTCTACCTTGAATCGCGGGGTTTTCGCAGATCGCGGTTCCTCGCAGTCCATAGGGGCGACAATTTCGGCCCCAGGCAGTGACCTCGAGTTTTATCGCCTTACGTATCAGGGCGAGAAGTACTTTCCTTTGACTAATGTATTTACGCTGAAACTCCGCACAGAACTCGGTTTCGGCGGCAGCTATAGCGACACACCATCTTTGCCATTCTATGAACACTTTTTTGCCGGTGGTTTTGGTTCGATTCGTGGGTTCGAAAACTCGACGCTGGGACCACGCAGCACACCGCCCCTCGACGCCGACGGCAATCCCATCATTTTTAACTCGTTTGGCAACGATGGAAGATATGGTCAGCCCTTTGGCGGAAATTTGTTGCTGGAGTTTTCTGCAGAGGTAATCTTCCCCTTACCCTTTGTTGAAGATAACCGACAATTTCGACCTGCCTTTTTCTTCGATGCCGGTAACGTATTTAATACGGAGTGTCCTGCAGTCAGCACAAATTGCTTCGATTTCGATACAGACGAGTTACGCTATGCCGCTGGTTTTGGTTTGAGCTGGTTAAGTGGATTTGGTCCTTTGACCTTTGCGATCTCTAAGCCGATCAATACGAAATTCTTCGACGAGGAAGAAAGCTTCCAGTTCGAACTGGGTAAGACATTCTAAGAACGCTGTCGGTTAGAAGTCGCAGCGAAGTAGGATAGAATAACGCGGTTAGCTGGCCGGACATTAACTTCAGGAGACACGCATGTTTAACAAACTTCTTGGCACCCTTACAGTGGTACTTTTGATGGCTTCCTCTGCTGTTAGCGCAGAGATGAAAATCGTGGTCCTAGACCCGGTGCGGGCGATTTTGGAGAGTGATGAGGCCAAGGTTCTGATTGAAGCAGCCAACAAAGAAATGGAGCCCGAGTTGGACGAGCTTCGCGTGGCGGCTGAAGAGTTTCAAACTCTGCAGGCAAAGCTGCAAAAAGACGGTGAGGTTATGAGCGAGTCCGAGCGGCGTAAGGCAATCAAAGATCTGGAAGACATGCAGACCGACCTGCAGTTTGGAAACCAAAAACTGCAAAAGCAAACCCAAGACAAGCGCCAGGAAATAATTCAGGCCATGGCGCCAAAGTACGAAAAAGTGCTGAATGACTTGATTCAAATCGACCAGATCGACCTAATTTTGTCGCCCAACCAGATTCAGTACACGAATGCCAAACATGATATTTCTCGCCGTGTTACTGAGAAGTTAAACGAAGCATCCGAATAATTTCGGATCGTCTTTTTCTCTCGACGTGTCCGAGAATAAAAAGTCATTCACGCTGGCGCATATCGCCGAGCATATTGGGGCCGACATTGTCGGCCCTTTTGCTTCAAGCGTTACTGATGAGGAAAACGTCAGCCTAATTGTCGTCAACGGGTTAGGCAGCCTTGGTACAGCGGCAAAGGGCGAGCTGAGCCATTTGTCCGGCGCTAGCTACCGGCCAATGCTCCCCACCACTCAAGCATCAGCAGTGATTCTAAGTCGGGAGGATGCGCCCAATTGTCCGGTGCCTTGTCTAATCGCGGCCAGACCCTATCTTGCCTTCGCTCGCGTATCGCAACTGTTTGAGGATCTGGATCGGTTTAAGCCGGGGATACACCCCAGTGCGGTGATCGCCAGTGATGCCATTGTCGATGATCTCGCCCACGTCGGCGCTCATGTGGTTATTGAGTCCGGTGTACAAGTGGCTGCGCACACGATTATTCAATCCAATTGCTCGATTGGCCAAGATTCCGTTATTGGCTTGGGCTGTCGTATTTTTCCCAACGTCTCGATTTATCCGAACGTACGGCTGGGTCAGGGTTGCACAGTCCATTCTGGGGCAGTGTTGGGTGCTGACGGTTTTGGTTTTACGCCGAACGAAAAAGGTCATTTTGAGGCTATTGCCCAGCTTGGCGGACTGCGCATTGGTGACAATGTCTCTATTGGTGCTGGCACTATGATCGACTGCGGGGCCATCGATGACACCGTTATCGGCACCGGTGTAAAAATCGACAACCTAGTGCAGATAGGACACAACTGCAGAATTGGTGATCATAGCCTGATTTGTGGTTCGGTTGGTCTCGCAGGCAGTACCGAGATCGGCAGTCACTGTGTGTTGGCGGGTGGTAGCGGGGTTGGCGGCAAGCATCCGGTCAAGATTTGCGACCAGGTAGTGATAAGCGTCAAAACTACGGTGACTCAATCGATCGACAAGCCCGGTGTGTACTCAGGTTCGACGATCGCGACGGATCATGCGACTTGGTTACGTAACGCCACCCGATTCACCGCCTTGAGCGAATTGTTCAGGCGCGTTAAAAAACTGGAAGGGAACACACCATGAGCGATGTGAAGACGATTACTGAATTGTTCGAGTATCTACCCCACCGCTACCCGTTTTTGCTCATAGATCGCGTCACAGAAACCCACGTAGGGGAGCGCATCAAGGGCTACAAGAATATTACGGCCAACGAGGAATTGTTTAACGGTCACTTCCCTGGGCAACCCATATTCCCCGGTGTCTTGATCCTAGAGGCTATGGCCCAGCTATCCGGCGTGTTGGCCTTTGAAACCAAGGGAGTTCGACCCGCAGACGGCACTAATTATTTGTTTGGCGGTGTCGAAAAAGCACGCTTTCGCCGACAAGTCATACCCGGCGATCGATTGGATTTAGAAAGCTCTATCGTTGCAGAGCGCAAGATCATGATGAAATTTGAATGCGCGGCCTATGTTGATGGTGAGATCGCGTGCTCAGCCGTGCTGACCGTGGTGGAGCAATCAGCATGATTCATCCCACAGCCATCATCGATGCCGATGCCGTGCTTGGAGAGAACGTCGAAGTCGGTCCCTATTGCGTTGTCGGGCCAGGAGTAGTGCTCGGCGATGATGTGGTCCTGAAATCCCATGTGGTGGTCAGAGGCCCGAGTAAAATTGGCCGCGGCGTTCAGATATACCAGTTCGCCACAGTGGGTGAAGATACGCCGGCCCTCGCCTATGAGGGTGAGGACTCGGTACTAGAGGTCGGTGAGGGCACCATTATTCGCGAAGGCGTTACCATTCACCGCGGCATGGCAAACCGAGGCATCCAGAAAACCATCATCGGCTCCAACTGCCTGTTGATGGCCTATGTGCATGTCGGTCACGACTGCATAGTCGGCAACAATGTGATCATGGCGAACAACGCGTCACTGTCCGGTCATGTGGAAGTTGGCGATTTTGCAAACTTCGGGGGCTATTCTGGGGTTCCCCAGTTTCGCAAAATCGGTGCATGTGCACATATTGCCGGCATGAGTCTCGTGACAAAGGACGTACCCGCCTACATGACAGTGGCCGGTAACCCAGCTTGGGCCGTTGGGTTGAATTTAGAGGGTATCAAGCGTCGGGGCGTTGGCAGCGAGGGTCGCCAGGCGCTCAAGCAGGCTCATAAGCTGGTCTATCGGAGCGGCCTGCGAGTGGTTGAGGCCATTGCACAAATGAACGAGCTTCGTGCCGAGCATCCAGAAGTCGACGTGTTTGCCCAGTCTATTGAGGCCTCTGATAAGGGCATCATTCGCGGCAGCGGACGTGGTGACTGAGCCCAGTTCAAAAGAACCCGTTGTTATAGGCCTGTTGGCCGGCGAGCCCTCCGGCGATTTATTGGGCGCCGGATTAATGACTGCGTTGCGAGCGATGCTGCAGGATCGGGAAGTGACGTTTATGGGCGTTGGGGGCGCGCGCATGCAGGCCGCGGGGCTCATCTGCTTGGCCGACTTCGAAACCCTCTCCGTTAATGGATTTCGTGAACCGATACTGCGTCTGCCACAGCTTTATCGTCTTTATCGAGAGCTCTCGACGAAGTTGGTCGAGGCGCGGGTCGATGCCTTCGTGGGTATAGACTTCAATGTCTTTAACTTTCTCCTCGAGGCACGACTCAAGCGCCAGGGCATACCCACAGCACACTACGTGAGTCCGTCCGTCTATGCCTGGCGTCGAGGGCGAACCAAAAAAGTCGCGCGCAGCGCGGACAAGTTATTTTGTCTCTTTCCATTTGAGCCCGCGTTCTATGCCAGCCACGACGTCGATGCGCGGTTTATCGGTCACCCAATGGCCGCAGAAATTCCTCGCGAAGCCGGTAGCGATGAGGCGCGGAAAGAGGCTCGGCTCAGCCTTGGATTGGACTCAAATGACATCATATTGGCGGTGCTGCCTGGAAGCCGAGGCAGTGAAGTCGAGCTTATGCTGACGCCCATGCTGCAAGCAGCCCAAAGATTCGCGGAAGCGCGGCCTGCTTCAAATCGATCTGTACGCGTCATCATTCCCTGTGTGAACGGAGCCCGCTATGCACAAGTCGCTCCGATCGCGGAAAAATTTGGACACCTTAACCCCTGCCTGTATCAGGGCGATGCGCGCTCACCCTTGGTCGCCTGCGACTTAGCGCTGGTTAAGTCCGGCACGAGTACCTTGGAAGCAATGCTTTTGCGCAGACCCATGGTGGTTACCTATCGGTTGGGCTACTGGACCTTTCTTATCGCCAATTCCCTGCTTCGAACCCCGTTTATTGCTGTGCCAAATATTCTTGCTGGACGCATGCTTGTTCCTGAACTGGTGCAGAAGACTGCTACACCGGAAGCCATGTGTAAGGCGCTTGGAACAGTATTCGATACGGCGCAGACGAATACTGAGCAGCTGCAGGTGTTTGAAGAGCTGCACAGAAAGTTAGCAGGTGGATCCACCGGGTTGGGCGCGTCCGCCGAAGCAGCCCAGGGAGTTGTCGATCTGTTAAAAGAGCGAGCAAAACTGCCTGTAGACACCTAACTTGATCTGCAAGGTTTTCTCGTCGCAGCGGTCAAGGTAATGTTGTCGCTCAAGCCCAGGGAATTCGAAAACCAGCCTTCATGCAGATATCTTCCTCGAATCCATCAGCCCCGTCGGCCCAATCGGCCTCTTCGGCCAATGTTGCAGGCGTTGACGAGGTTGGTATCGGCCCCCTTGCCGGGCCCGTCGTCGCCTGTGCGGTGATTTTAGACCCGGCGGACTGCATTGATGGCCTAGATGATTCCAAGAGTATGAGCGAGAAGCGCCGCGAGGCCCTGGCCAAGGAGATTCAGGCTCGCGCACTTTGCGTCAGCATTGGACGGGCCAGTGTCGAGGAAATAGATCGTTTAAACGTACTGCAGGCAAGTCACTTAGCCATGCAGCGAGCGGTTGCAGGTTTGTCCGTTACCCCAGACCACGTGCTTGTCGATGGCAACAAGGTGCCAGACCTTGGTATTTCAACCGAGGCGATCGTGCAGGGCGATAAGACGGTGCCAGCCATCTCTGCTGCTTCCATCGTCGCCAAGGTCGAACGGGATGCGGAGCTCGTTGCCCTGGCAGAGCAGTATCCTGAATACGGTTTTGAGTCGCATAAAGGGTATCCCACAGCGAAGCATCGGCGTGCGCTGCGAGAGATCGGGCCTTGTCCAGCGCATCGGAGGAGTTATGCGCCGGTACAAAAGGCGCTGGCCTGGCAGTCACGTGAGGATTGGGAGTGAACCTAAGCGTATCTACTGCCGATGGTGAGACCTCCTCTTCGACGGCAGCGCAATTCGTGCACCTTCACACGCACAGTGAGTTCTCGCTGGCTGAGGGCCTGCTAAAAGTAAAGAGCGCCGTTGGTGAGGCGACCCAACGTCATATCCCTGCCATGGCGTTGACCGACCGCAACAATTTATTTGCGCTGGTCAAGTTTTATGAGACCAGCCTCGCCAAGGGCGTTAAGCCCATTCTCGGTGCCGAGCTCTGGATCAGCCCTCAGGGACAAGAGCCCGCAGGGCGCATCGTCGCATTGGCCCAGAATGAGGCCGGCTACAAAAATTTGCTCGCGCTCATCTCTTATAGCTATACCGAGGCCGAGCAGCGAGGTGAAGTTGACGAACAATTCTTCTTCGATCATCAACAGGGGTTGATCGTGCTCTCGGGCGGTGTTGGTGGGCACCTATGGCAGAGTGTTAGCAATGCGGATCTGCAAACAGCCACGGCGACGCTAGCGCGCTGGCGCACAGTTTTTGGAGACCGCTACTACTTGGAGCTGACCCGTACCGGGCGCCCCAACGAAGAGGCGTTTATTGCGTGGGCTGTCGAGCAGTCCCAACAACACGCAGTCGCCGTGGTTGCCACCAATGACGTGTGTTTTTTGGATCCTGACGATTTTGAAGCGCACGAAACTCGCGTATGCATAAATCAAGGCCGTACCCTGGACGATTCACGTCGACCTCGGACGCACAGTGCGCAACAGTATTTGCGCAGTGCCGAGGAAATGAACGCACTTTTTGCGGATATTCCCCAGGCAATCGACAATGCTATTGAAATCGGCATGCGCTGCAACGTGCAGGTATCACTAGGCACATACTACCTCCCGGACTACCCGATACCTGATAACAAAACACCAGAGCAATACCTCAAAGACGTTTCTCTAGAAGGACTCAACCAGCGATTGTCAGTGCCTAGAGAGAACGCCTTTGGCGATGCTTTTGCCAGTCCCGAGGCCTATAGCGAGCGGCTAGAGTTTGAGCTGAACGTCATCAATCAGATGGGTTTTGCGGGCTATTTTCTGATCGTCATGGAGTTTATCGCCTGGGCAAAAAGCAACCACATACCGGTGGGGCCTGGGCGGGGGTCTGGCGGTGGGTCCTTGGTAGCCTACGCATTGGGTATCACTGACCTCGACCCGTTGGAATATGACCTGCTGTTCGAGCGCTTTTTGAATCCTGAGCGCGTCTCTATGCCGGACTTCGACGTAGACTTTTGCATGGAAGGGCGGGACAAAGTGATCGCCCATGTCAGCGAGATGTATGGATTCGAGGCGGTCAGCCAGATTATAACCTTTGGCACCATGGCCGCCAAAGCCGTGGTGCGCGACGTAGCTCGAGTGCAGGGCAAGCCCTACAGCCTGGCAGACAAGCTCTCCAAACTGATTCCCTTTGAAGTAGGCATGACCCTTAGCAAGGCCATGGAGGATAGCGAGGAGTTACGAAGCTTCGTCAATGACAATGACGAAGTGGCTGAAATCATGGAGATGGCCTACAAACTCGAAGGGATTGTGCGCAATGTTGGACGGCATGCCGGCGGGGTTGTGATCGCACCCTCAGCGCTCACGGACTTTGTGCCACTGTATGCGGAGGACGCTGGGACGGGTCTGGTTTCCCAATACGATAAAGATGATGTTGAACGCGCGGGCTTGGTCAAATTCGACTTCTTGGGCCTTAAAACCCTCACGATCATCGACTGGGCAGTGAAAAGTATCAACGCCCAGCGCAAAAGCGATGAAACCCCGCTGCGCATCGAAGACTTACCTCTGGGTGACAAGCCAACTTTCGACTTGTTGCGTCGAGCAGAGACCACGGGCATTTTTCAGCTGGAAAGCCGTGGCATGAAGGATCTGATTCGTCGCCTGCTGCCGGACAGTATCAATGACATCATCGCCCTTGTGGCCTTGTTCCGACCCGGACCGCTGCAGTCCGGGGCCGTTGACGACTACATCAACCGTAAGCACGGCGACGAGCCGGTTTCCTTTCCCCATCCAAGCCTGGATACGGTTTTAGAGGGCACCTATGGGGTGGTTTTATACCAAGAACAGGTGATGCAAATTGCCCAGGTGCTTGCCGGGTTTAGTCTCGGTCAGGCCGACTTGCTGCGCCGGGCCATGGGTAAGAAGAAAGCCGAAGAAATGGCAAAGGTACGAGCTCAGTTCCTGCAGGGCACGGGTGAGCGGAGTGTGGATGCCGGCTTGGCGAACGAAATTTTCGATCTGATGGAAAAATTTGCTGGCTACGCGTTCAACAAATCGCATTCGGCCACCTACGCTTTATTGAGCTTTCAAACGGCTTGGTTAAAAACGCACTATCCCGCGGAGTTTATGGCCGCCAACCTATCTGCGGATATGCAGAATATTGACCGCGTCGTGGTGCTCATCGATGAGGTCAGGCGGATGAAGCTGAACCTGCTGCCGCCGTCGGTCAACAAAAGTGAATTTCGATTTTGTGCCCAAG
Organism: Pseudomonadales bacterium; assembly: GCA_016779425.1. GTDB lineage: Bacteria > Pseudomonadota > Gammaproteobacteria > Pseudomonadales > Azotimanducaceae > UBA4421. The sequence goes on from JADHNQ010000001.1 coordinate 22,794, forward strand.
ACGGCGCCGTGATTTATGGGCTCGGGGCCGTGCGCGGTGTCGGGGAAGGCCCTGTTGAAGCCATCGTGGCTGCTCGCCAAACAGCGCCATTTCGGGATCTTGCTGACTTTTGTCAGCGTTTGGACACAAAGAAAGTGAACAAACGCGTACTCGAGGCTCTGATAAATGCAGGCGCCATGGACGACTTCAAAGCCGAGGGTGAAAATCTGAATCAGCATCGCGCACAGCTCCTCGCCCAGATGCCCCAAGCGATGCAGGGCGCTGAGCAGGTCGCTCGAGACGCAGCGGCTGGGATGACGGATTTGTTTGGCGGTATCGCCGAGACTGTGAACGAACCGTGCCTGACGCCCACACCGGTAGCACCCATGAGTGCCATGCAGCGTCTGAATGGTGAAAAAGACGCGCTGGGGTTGTTTCTGACCGGTCATCCCATCGATGGCTACGAGGAAGAGATCCGCCAGTTTTGTCGCACGCCCATCAAGGATCTACGTACGGGTAAGCAGAGCCAGTGGGTGGCTGGCATGGTGGTCAGCCAGCGCGTGATGAAAACCAAACGCGGTACTTCCATGGCCTTTCTCGTGCTGGATGATCGAACTTCGCGGCTAGAGGTATCTTTGTTCAGTGAAGCCTTCGAGCAGTACGGCGGCAAAATCAGTAAGGATGCACTCTTGGTTGTTGAAGGTGAGATACAGCACGATGAGTACAACGGCGGTATGGCGTTAAGAGCCAGCCGAATTCTGACCATAGACGAGGCGCGGCAACGCTTTAGCCGGGTGCTGCATCTGGATTTCTCAAAGGCACCGCTGCCGGAGGATTTTAATCTGCGCCTTAAGCATGTGGTCGAAAGTCACCGCGCCGCGCACCAGGTTACGATCCAGGAATGCCCCATTGTGCTGTCTTATCAACACGCTGGCGCCGTCGCGAAAATTGCCTTGGGTGAAAAATGGCGGGTTCAGGTCTGCGAAAGTTTGTTGCAGTCACTGGCGCAGTCCTTCGGCCAAGACCGCGTCAATCTTCAGTATTAAAGTGTTTAAAAACAGATATTTATAAGATGTTTCAAGAAATCACTGAAGCTCTTGAGCGATCACTTCAACAAGTGCGAGGTCACGCACATGGACACCGGGGGCGTGTTTTTGTCGCCCTTAGCGGCGGAGCTGATTCCACTGCTTTGTTGCACAGCGCTCAGGCTTTGCTGCAGGGTGGCGAAGAGCTATACGCGCTCCATGCAAACCATCAGCTGCATACAAAGTCGGGCCAGTGGATGGCGCACTGCCAGGCGCTTTGCCGATCCCTGGGCGTGCCCTTGATTGCCGAGTCCTTGACCGTATCTGCCGAGGGCAATCTTGAGGCGGCGGCTCGCCAGGCGCGCTACGAATTCTTCGCGCGGCACCTTGGTCCGAACGATATTTTGATGCTAGCCCATCATCGGCAAGATCAGCTTGAATCTGTCTTGCTGCGGCTCTTCCAGGGCAGGGGAGTAATGCCAATGCGTGGGCAGGGCGCGCTCGGCGCGGGGCATTTTGTTCGCCCGTTCATGAATATTGAAAAACAGCTGTTGACCCAGTACCTCGTCAGTCACGACGTTGGCTGGATCGAGGATCCTAGCAATCGCGATCTGGCTTTTGATCGAAACTACCTCAGACATCGGGTAACTGGCGAAATACTCGCCCGCTGGCCCAATGTGGGGAGCGCGGTGCAGCGGGTTTCGGAATCCGCGCTCACCCAGCGACAGCTGCTGGCGCATTTAGTGAGCAAAACGGGTGATACCGTGCCCTTGAGTGAGCTACCGCCAATTCAGGGTCTGGCCTTAGTCTGGTTACGAATCTACCTTGGGCTGCGCGGGCACTACGATGTTTCAGATGCATCCATAGGGGAGTTTTTACGGCAGCAAACACAGGGTGCCAAGGCTCAGCTGGAGCTGGGTTCGGACCGGCTGTATGCATGGCAAGACACCCTCTATTTTGAGCGAGTATCGCCCAATACTCCAACGCTCCGAGACCATTTGACCGTGAGCATTCCGTCCTCGGTCGATTGGGGACGCTATCAGTTATCCTTTGCCGAGTGCTCTGAAAGTGCCGCCGATGCCATTGCCTATGCCGGGGAGATGAGGCTCACCTGCCGCGACAGGCTGCAAGAGCATCCGTCCTTGGCAGAATCGTCCCTCAAGAAACGATTCCAGCAGGCGCAAATACCGCCCTGGCAGCGGGGCACCTACCCAATATGCCTTGATGCGGAGGGTCTCGTGGTGATTCCAGGAGTCTGGCGGCGCAGCGCGTTAGCGCTCTCATCAACCGCAGCTAGGGGCGCTTCGACCAAGGCCAAGCACTGTACGGTCTTCTGTCAGCCCGTCGCTGCTGCTATGACAGAAACCTAGGGCATAGACCGAGGATTTTCTGCTTTGAAGATTGAGCTTGGCGGGGTGACCTGTTAGTTTATCCGTCCATCTTGCCCAGCTCGTTGGCGCTCTTTTTAAGGCGCGCAATGCGCTTTGTGGCAACACTCAGTGGTCACGCCAGCAGCGCTCGGCAAAAGATGGGTTCCAATGACGAGATATATTTTTGTAACCGGCGGTGTGGTTTCCTCCTTGGGAAAAGGTATTTTGACCGCCTCGTTAGCCTCCCAGCTGGAATCTCGAAAGCTTCGCGTCAACGTTCTCAAGATGGACCCCTACATAAACGTAGACCCCGGTACCATGAGCCCCATTCAGCATGGCGAGGTATTCGTGACCGCCGATGGCGCTGAAACGGATTTGGATCTTGGTCACTACGAGCGCTTTTCCAACATTCGTATGAGCCGCAACAACAATTTCACCACCGGCAGCGTTTATGCAGAAGTTCTGCGTAAGGAGCGCAAGGGCGAGTACCTTGGCGGTACCGTGCAGGTGATCCCTCACGTGACTGACGAGATAAAGCGTCGAACCCGGTTGGCCGCGGAAGGTGTAGACGTGCTGATCGTGGAAGTTGGTGGCACGGTGGGAGACATCGAGTCTCAGCCTTTTCTTGAGGCGATCCGTCAGCTACGGATGGAAGCAGGCAGAATGGGTTCGGTTTTAATCCATCTCACCCTAGTGCCCTATCTGAGCAAGGCTGGTGAAATTAAAACAAAGCCGACACAGCACTCGGTTAAGGAACTGCGCTCCATTGGACTCCAACCGGACGTCTTAGTCTGTCGGTCCGAAGCCCCGATCCCGGAGTCTCAGCGCGGCAAGATCGCACTTTTCACGAATGTCGAAGAGCGTGGCGTCGTCGGTATGCGCGATATCGAAACGATCTACCAGGGCCCCCTTGAACTGCATGAGCAGGGCCTAGATGCCTACGTGGTGGAATTGCTGCAGCTGGAGTGTCAGGACGCAGATTTAGAGGACTGGCGCAGAGTGGTGCGGGCTCAGCTGGCACCAAAACGCTCTCTCAAGATCGCCTTTGTCGGCAAATATCTTGAATTGCTTGACGCCTACAAATCTCTCATTGAGGCCATCACTCACGCTGGCATTCAGACAGAAACCGCGATCGATATCGACTATATCGATGCCGAAGAGATTGAAGCGCATGGGACCAGCGCACTTAATGGTGCCGCCGCTATCTTGGTGCCCGGAGGATTCGGTGGGCGAGGATTTGAAGGGAAAATCAAGGCCGCGGGATATGCGAGAGAAAATAAAGTGCCTTACTTGGGCATCTGCTACGGCCTGCATGCTGCAGTCATCGACATTGCTCGGCACTGTGCGCATCTTGAGGGTGCTCACACCACAGAGATCGAAGCCGCAGCAGCGCATCCGGTGATCGCGTTGATTACAGAGTGGACAGATCAGTCAGGCCAGGTTGAAACGCGTACCCGAGAAGGGGATTTGGGTGGCACCATGCGGTTGGGCGAGCAAGCCTGTGTGCTTAATCAAGGCAGCCTCGCTGAGCGTGTTTACGGCAGCCCAGTGATTAACGAACGGCATCGTCATCGGTTCGAAGTGAATAACAATTACGTCGAGCAGTTGGTAGCGTGTGGCCTGGTGGTTGGCGGTCGCTCTGAAGACGGCGAGTTAGTGGAGATGATTGAGCTCAAGGATCATCCGTGGTTTTTAGCCTGTCAGTTCCATCCTGAATTTACTTCCTCGCCAAGGCGCGGACACCCTCTGTTTACCGGATTCATTCATGCTGGCCTTGAATACGCAGAGCAGGCAGCAAGCTAACGACGCCTTGGGTATTGGGGTGGATGTCATCATGCTGTGCCAGCCGATCTACCAACAAAAGAACTGTGTCCGCAATCACCGAGGGTAAGCCATGCAGCTAGCCAATATGAATGTCGGGAACGGACAGCCCCTTTTCGTTATCGCGGGGCCCTGCGTCATCGAATCAGAAAGCATGATCATGAATACTGCACAAAGCCTAAAAAAAGTGGGGGAAGAACTGGGCATTGGCCTAATCTTTAAAAGCTCCTTCGATAAAGCCAACCGTTCTGCTATCGACAGCTATCGTGGGCCAGGCATTGAAGAAGGACTGCGAATACTGCAAAAAGTCAAAATCGAGCTGGAGATGCCGGTGCTTACTGATGTTCATGAGGATACGCCCCTGGATGAAGTCGCTAGCGTCGTCGATGTCATGCAAACCCCTGCTTTCCTGTGTCGTCAAACCAATTTCATCGTCAAAGTGTGTGAGCAGGGCACTCCCGTGAACATCAAAAAAGGACAGTTTCTGGCGCCACTGGACATGGTCCATGTGGCCAATAAAGCGCTCTCAACCGGAAATCAGCAAGTAATGGTCTGCGAGCGTGGTGCCAGTTTTGGCTATAACAATTTAGTCTCTGATATGCGCTCATTGGCGCTGATGCGTCAGACGCGCTGTCCAGTGGTTTATGATGCTACGCACTCTGTCCAGATGCCGGGTGGACAAGGCACAACGTCCGGTGGTCAACGGGAAATGGTGCCGGTGCTGGCTCGTGCGGCTGTTGCTGCGGGCATAGACGGGCTGTTTATGGAATGTCATCCGAACCCAACTGAGGCCAAATCCGATGGCCCCAACTCATGGCCGCTGGCTCTGGTGAGTCAATTGCTGGGGCAGCTGCAGGCGATTGATGCCACGGTTAAGGCATCACCACGCCTTGAAGATTTAGTTAACTAAACCCGCGATAAGAGAAATAAATGAGCGCAGAAAACGCAAAGATCACGGAGATCTCGGCCTGGGAAATTTTAGATTCCCGGGGGAACCCTACCATCGAGGCCATGGTGCGTACCCAAGACGGCAGTGAAGGGCGAGCTGCTGCTCCCTCTGGGGCATCCACGGGTAGCCGGGAGGCGCTAGAGCTGCGCGACGGTGACCCCCAGCGGTATATGGGCAAGGGCGTCGGTAAAGCCGTCGAGTTCGTCAATACTGAAATACAACAGACGCTGAAGGGTGTCGACGCCACTGACCAACTCGACCTAGACGCCCGCATGCTGAACTTGGATGGCACAGAAAATAAGGCCCGGCTGGGTGCTAACGCTCTGCTGGCTGTCTCTCTGGCGGCGGCAAAGGCGGCTGCAGCCAGCCAGCATCTACCCTTGTATGCGCACATCAACACCCTCGCAGGCGGCGGCGCGATGAGCATGCCGGTGCCGATGATGAATATCCTGAACGGCGGTGCTCATGCGGACAACAATGTTGATATCCAAGAATTTATGGTGCAGCCCGTTGGCATGGATTCCTTTCGCGAGGCGCTTCGCTGCGGTGTGGAGATTTTCCATCATCTCAAGGCGGTTCTGCAGGGTATGGGGCTATCGACTGCGGTTGGGGACGAAGGTGGTTTTGCGCCCAACCTGGCGTCAAATGCGCAAGCCCTAGAGGTGATCGAGCAGGCAGTTTCGAGGGCCGGGTACCAATTGGGTAGCGACGTGACCCTTGCGCTCGATTGCGCCGCCTCGGAATTTTATGCCTCAGGCACCTATGATTTGTCTGGTGAGGGTAAGCGTTATGACTCCGCGGGTATGGTGAGCTATTTGGCGGACCTTGCTGAATCCTTTCCGATCGTGTCCATTGAAGACGGCATGGATGAAGCTGACTGGGCGGGCTGGAAGGCACTTACGGATCGGTTGGGAGACAAGGTTCAGTTGGTGGGGGACGACTTATTCGTGACCAATACAACCATTCTGCAGCAGGGCATCGATCAGGGTGTCGCCAACTCGATTCTGATTAAGTTCAACCAAATCGGCACGCTCACCGAGACACTGCAGGCCATTAACCTCGCGAAACAGGCGGGTTTCACCAACGTCATCTCTCACCGCTCGGGTGAAACAGAGGATACGACCATCGCTGACCTTGCCGTAGGCACTGGCGCAGGTCAGATCAAGACAGGCTCGCTTTGTCGATCCGATCGTGTGGCTAAATACAACCAGCTGCTGCGAATTGAGTCGGCCCTTGGTAGCGACGCCCACTATCCAGGGCGTGGCGCGATTTACGCTCAGGGATAGACAGGCCAAGGGTTGCCAGGTCATGAAAGTAGTTATCGGTATCATGTTATTGGTGGTTCTGTTGCTGCAGCAGCAACTGTGGTTTGGCCAATCCGGTTATTTTGAACGCAAAGCATTGGCGGAGAGACTTGCCGAACAGCAAACCCGTACTGAGGCGCTTGCTTTGCGTAACGCCAAGATGACGGCAGAAGTGCTTGCCTTGAAAAGTGATACCTCTGCATTTGAATCTCGTGCTCGCAGTGAGCTGGGTATGGTCAAAGAAGGCGAAGTGTTCTACCTGACCCCGGAGCCTGAAAATTAGTGGCTGTTGGTAACCCACTAAATTTGAGCCAGGCCCGGGGAATTACCCGCTCTCGCGCAGGCATCAAGGCATATCCTGAAGACTGGCGCGTCACCGAAGATCTTGATCGAACGTTCGCCGACACCGGTGAGCATATCTATCTGTACATACGCAAACGGTGTTTGAGCACCATTCCCGTGGCCAGTCGGCTCGCCAAGGCATTTGATGTGCCAGCGATGGACGTTGGCTTCGCGGGAATGAAAGATAAACATGCGGTCACTGAGCAATGGTTTAGCGTTCGCGATCCATCCCAAGACACAGGTTTCGATGTTAGTCGGCTGAATCAGACCGAGGGTGATCAGGAGATTGAAGTGCTGCACTGTCGGCGCGACGGCAAAAAACTGCGGCGAGGCGAGCATCAGGCGAATCGCTTTTCTATCGTGCTGCGAGACGTTGTGGCGGAGATTGATCAAGCGCAATTACGGTGTCGTTTAGAATTGGGTTTTCCCAACTATTTTGGCCCCCAGCGTTTTGGTCGTCATAACCTCGACGATGCGCTTGATTGGCTGCGACATCGGCGAGATCAAGGCCGCTACCGACGTTTGTCACAGCGGCAAAAAGGCTGGCATCTGTCGGTTTTGCGGAGCTGGGTCTTTAATGAACTGCTGGCGGGTAGGGTACGGGACGAAACCTGGCAAATCTGTCTTGATGGTGATGATGTGGGGCCCAGTCAAACCGGCCAAGCAGACATACCCTACGGTCCCTTGTGGGGGCGCGGTAAAAATACGTTGTCAGGCCCAGCCTTAAAAAGACAAGAGCATCGGATGGCAGAGGTGAGAACGCCCGATGAAGAGCAATCCTTGAGCGAGGTCTGCGCTGGGCTTGAGTATGCTGGTGTAGACCGGGGCCTACGGCCAATGGCTGTGACTCCCCAGAACATCACTATTGCCCATGATCGGCAAGAGGCGACGTTGTCCCTAGCCTTTAGCCTACCGGTAGGAGCCTACGCCACAGTGCTTTTGGGCCAGTGGTTTGATCTGCAAGATCTCAGTTTGGCGTCCGCGTCGTGAGTCAATTTGACCTCCAGGGTATTGGGATGACGTCCCAGCGCACGCGAGACCGTCTCGTCGCGAGGTTGCGTGAGCGGGAAATAGAAGACGAGGTTGTTTTAAGTTTGATCGGGTCTGTACCCAGGCATATTTTTATCGACGAGGCATGGGGGCACCGGGCTTACGAAGACTCGTCCTTGCCCATCGGGCATGGTCAGACGATCTCGCAGCCTTTCATCGTAGCCCTTATGAGTCAGCTCCTGAATGAAACGCCTCGTCAGCGCGTGCTTGAGGTGGGAACAGGTTCGGGATACCAAACCGCGATTCTGGCCGGGCTGTGCGAGCGCCTGTTCAGTATCGAGCGTATCGAAGCTCTAGTGCCGCGTGCTAAGGCGCGTTTGACGGCGATGGCTCTGCGCAATATCACCCTGCGTCATGGCGACGGATACGCTGGCTGGCCGGAAAAAGGCCCTTTTGACGGGATTTTGGTGACCGCAGCCCCCCCAGAGGTACCCGGAGCACTGCTCGACCAACTCGCTGTTGGCGGCCGGCTGATCGTTCCCGTTGGTACAGATCAGTCCCAGTCGTTAAAAGTGATCGACCGCACCGAGCAGGGCTTAGTCGAAACCATTCACGAGCGAGTACACTTTGTCCCTCTGGTTACCGGAATCGCGAAACAGTAACGACAATAACTCAGAGCTTAGGCACATGAGCACGCAAGGGCCCACGGGGGCGCATAAAGCACGAACAGCACAAGCGACAACACAACGGAGATCGGAGCGAAAACTTAGGCTCAGATCGGTACAGGAAGCGCAGTAAATGGGGGCTAATTCGGACGAATCATCCAAGCAATCTTCACCGCGAGAGGTATTCGTAAGAGGTGTGTTGATGGGCTTGGCCGAGCTGGTGCCAGGAGTTTCCGGCGGGACTATCGCCTTTATCAGCGGCATCTACTACCGGCTTGTCTCGGCCTTGTCCTCCTTTGGCCCCCAGTCGCTCAAGCTTGTCATGCAGCCGCAGCAGTTTTGGCGACATCACCAGCTAAATTTTTTGCTCGCCCTTGTCGTCGGCATGGTGGCGGGAATTTTGGTTTTTGCTCGATTTATAGGCTTCATGATGGAGGCTGCAGAGCCTGTGCTATGGGCCTTCTTTTTCGGGGTTATCGCCGTTTCGGTGTTACAAATCGGTGCTGCTCGTCCGCCGCGCTATCTCGCCGGCTATGGCGTTCTCGGCGTACTGGCGGGCTTGCTATTTTTGAGCCTACCCAGCGTCGATATGTCCGGATCCATGTTCGCGTTGTTTGTCGCGGGTATGGTGGCTGTCAGCGCTTGGATTTTGCCGGGCATATCTGGCAGTTTTGTTCTGCTTTTGCTGGGGTTGTATGACGACGTGATTTTGGCGGTGAATCAGCTGGACTGGACGTTTCTTCTGGTCTTAGCGGGTGGGTGCGGTAGCGGGCTACTGCTCTTCACCCGGGCCCTGGGTTGGTTACTCATGCGCTTTGAGGATGCGCTGCTGGCATTTTTGACAGGCTTCATGGCCACAGCGCTCATCAAACTGTGGCCGTGGCAATTTGTCGCATCACAGTCCGCGCCAGATGCTTATGGCCTTTTTTACACACTCCAATCGCCGCAACAATATGCCGCGGCGGGCAATGAGGCATTCCTGGGACTGTCCTTAATAGCCGCATTACTCGGGGGGGCGGGCATATGGCTGCTGTCCAAACTGTCGCCCCAGTAGTGGTACGTGTCCGGCCTTATAAGTTACGCAGTCTGCGCCTTAGTCGTCGGCTGCGCCTGCTTTGGGCCGGCTTGTTCTGCATAGGCATGCTGGGTGGCTGCGCCGCACCGGGGTCCCCTCCGGTTACAGACCGATCACTTGCCGACAGGAATCAACAAACCTATGTCGTAGTTCGCGGTGACACACTTTATTCAATCGCCTGGAGGTTCAATTTGGATCATCGTCGGCTGGCCACAGCAAACGGCATAGGTGCGCCCTTCACCATTTACCCCGGCCAAAAACTGCGGCTTTCAGAAGCGCCCAAATCAGCCCCCGCCAAGGTAGCGAAAACCCCGGGCAGCCCTGCTGATCGCGGTGGTGTTGCGACTCGTAAGCCAGCGCCAAAATCTTCGAACACCGGCAAACCGGCTGTGGCGACAAAACCGGCGGTAGTGGCTCGAACCAAAGCCAAGCCAGCACAGCAGCCGAGAAGCACAGCCACAAAGCCAAAACAGGCTTCGTCCACCCCGCGCAGCGGTCAGACATGGTACCGACCATTGCCCCAGCGCCCCAGCGTGCCGTTCGGTATCAATAACAAGGGTCTCGACTATGCGATTACAGCCAGAGCGAAGGTACGCAGCACCCGAAGTGGTGAAGTGGTTTATGCGGGTAATGGTATTGCTGGATTTGAGCGCCTCGTGATCGTAAAACATACAACGGATCTTTTGAGTGCTTATAGCTTTAACGGCAAAGTCCAGGTGTCCGAACAGCAGCGGGTGCGGGGTGGAGCGGTTATAGCCGAGATTTTGCCGCGACCTGGAGTTGGCCAGAAGCTGCACTTTGAAGTGCGGCGCCAGGGGCAGCCCATCAATCCTGCGACGGTGCTGCCAAAGAGTTAGGTTTAACGTTCGAGCAGGGCTAACTTACCCGGCTTACCATCCCACTCTTCCGCGTCGGCAGGCGATTCCTTGATTTCGGTAATGTTCGGCCAAAGCTCGGCGAGCTCAGCGTTCAGCTCGATGAATGCCTCCTGATCCTCAGGCACTTCATCGTCCGCGAAAATCGCATCCACCGGGCACTCGGGTTCGCATAGGGCGCAGTCTATGCACTCGTCAGGATGAATCACCAACATGTTGGGCCCTTCGTAAAAGCAGTCGACGGGACAGACTTCGACGCAGTCAGTGTGCTTACACTTGATGCAGTTTTCGCCAACGATGAAAGTCATATGAATCACCTTAATAACATCTGGGACAATCCCGCCCAGGCCATGAGATGGACCGCGAAAAAGGCGGTGATGAAAAGCGCGGTAGTGTAACCGAGAGGCGCGGACTGTCTAGTCGGCTAGGGTGCTTGGTCGGCTTTTCCTTCGGCAAGTTGCTGCAGGCGATCGAGAATGTCCAAGGCTTGGCGCGGTGTCAGGTCGTTGACGTCGATCTTGCTCAGTTCTTCGAACACTTCCGCTGCACGTTCATCGGCGGCCTTTGATGCTGTGGACGTGTCTTCCTTGATCACTGGCTGTGAACCAGACGCAACGTTTGCAACAAATAGATCCGACTGGCCTGTTGTCGCCGTATCACCCAGCACAGCTTGCTGCTCAAAACCGCGCAGTTTCGTCCTGGCAATGTCTAAAACAGGTTTCGGTACGCCGGCGAGTTTGGCGACCTGAATCCCGTAGCTCTGGCTAGCGGCCCCAGACTGCACTTGGTAAAGAAATACGATGTCTCCTCGGTGTTCCTTGGCACTGAGGTGAACATTTCCCACGTTGGGGCAGCGCGTAGGAAGGCTCGTCAGCTCGAAATAATGCGTCGCGAACAGCGTCAGTGCATGGCTTTGCTCAGCCAGGTGTTGCGCGCATGCCCAAGCAAGGGCGAGACCATCGTATGTGCTGGTGCCGCGACCGATTTCATCAAGCAAGACAAGAGAGTAGGGGCTCGCGTTATGGAGTATGTGTGCGGTTTCGGTCATCTCGACCATAAAGGTGGAACGACCGCTGGTTAAATCGTCTGCTGCGCCAATACGCGTAAAAATACGATCAATTGGGCCAAGCGTCGCAGCTTCGGCGGGCACATAGCTACCAACATAGGCGAGCAGGCTGATCAGTGCGACTTGCCGCATGTAGGTCGACTTACCGCCCATATTGGGTCCCGTCACGATCAGCATGCTCTGATGGGGCGACAGGGTCAGATCGTTGGCGATAAAGGCGTCAGTGGAACTGTTCTTCACGACCGGATGCCAGCCCTGAGTGATTTGGACACCACGTTGTTCAGTAAAGTTCGGGGCGTGGAATCCCAGGGTATATGCGCGCTCGGCCAAACAGGCAAGCACATCGCATTGGGCCACGGCCTGGGCGGCATTTCTTAACGCTTTTGATACATCTGCCAGTTCGATGAGCAGATCGCCAAAAAGGCGCCGTTCTAGCTGCAGCGACTGCCCCTGGCTGCGAAGAGCACCTTCTTCAAAGGCCTTAAGTGCTGGCGTGATGTAGCGCTCGGCGTTTTTCAATGTCTGCCGGCGCACATACTCATCCGGCACTTCTCCCTTTGCAGCCTTGGATGTCTCGATGTAGTAACCGTGCACTCGGTTATAGCCCACTTTTAGGGAGCTGATACCCGTCCGTTCGCGCTCGGCTTGCTCGAGTTCTGCCAGCCAATTTGCCGAGTGGCTGGTGACTTTGCGCAGCTGATCTAGCTCTTCACTAAAGCCGCCTGCGAAAACCCCGCCTTCACGAAGGGTTACCGGTGGTTCATCGACTAGAGCCTCCGTGAGTTTGCTGTGCAGATGGGTGAAGTCGCCCAAGGAATCGATTAACTGCTGGTTGAGTTCGCCGTTGATGGGGTGCAGCGTGTCCTTGATCACTGGAAGCTGACCCAAGGCGTCTCTTAGCTTGCCAATGTCCCGGGGTGAGGCAGAACCCAAATTGATCCGGGTCAGTATGCGCTCCAGATCGCCTACGGGCTTCACGCTGGCTCGAATATCCTCGCCAGCTCGGGCGGCGAGAACGTCGGTCACCCAATGCTGACGCTGGATCACGCCATCGACATTGCGTAATGGTTCATGCAGCCAGCGCTGCAGTAAGCGGCTGCCCATGGGCGTCACAGTGGTGTCCATCAGGCTCAGCAGCGTGTGATCGGTCGCACCATTACTGCGGACATCGATCTCTAGATTGCGCCGGGACTGAGCGTCCATGCCGATGCACTGATCGTCTTGTTTGTGAATCACATGCTGCAGAAAGTCTAGCGCCTGGCATTGGGTGCTCTGGACGTAGGCCAAAGCCGTGGCACCAGCGACGAGGCAAGGAGCCTCAGGGTGAATGCCAGCAACCGTAGCTACATCGTGCTGAAAGTGTTTATTCAGAGCCGCAGAAGCACGTTGAATTTGATACTTAGTTTCATCAAGACAGGTCACGGCAGCGAAAGCAGCCAGCGACTCCTGCCATCGCGCAGCCTGGTTTGCGGGCAACAAAATCTCAGCTGGGCGCACGGCAGTAATCGCATCAAGTAGCAGATCCTCAGACGATAATTGCTGAAGTATTAGTTGAGCTGACGAAAGATTGAGCAGGGCTAGACCGATTTGATGCTCGGTAAAATACAGCGCAGCTGTCGCGCTGTCGGACTTGGTTTCCAGTAAGGCATCGTCGGTGAGGGTGCCCGGCGTGACAATGCGCTGCACTCGGCGCTCCACCGGGCCCTTGCTCGTCGCCGGATCACCGACCTGCTCGCAAATGGCGACACTGCGCCCCAGTTTTACCAATCGCGCTAGGTAGGCGTCTGCCGCGTGGTAGGGCACACCGCACATGGGTATGGGTTCATTACCGGCATGACCCCGCGCCGTTAGCGTGATGTCGAGCAGGTCTGAGGCGACTTTTGCGTCTTCAAAGAACAGTTCATAAAAGTCACCCATTCGATAAAACAGCAGGGCATCGGCGTGGGCGGCCTTGATGCTGAGATATTGCTGCATCATCGGGGTGAGTTTGCTAGCGTCGGGATGGACTGATTCTGGAGCAGAAGGTGTAGATCGCATCGGAATTCGGGTTCACATCAGCCCAGAATGAGGAAGTAGTGAACTACAGCGGGTAAATGGCCGTCAACTGGCGGAGTGGCCTAAAACCTAAAAATGAGCCTTGCGGCGACTACTGAACGAATATACAGTACTGGCTAAGACGTATGCGGAACGACACTAGGAAAGATACGAGGAAAGACAATGGCGAAGGAAAGTGTAAAAGCAGGTAGCTCCGACAGGGCAGGCCCTGAAAAAGAGCGAGCCCTGAGCGCTGCACTGGCGCAAATCGAGCGGCAATTTGGTAAGGGCTCCATGATGCGCTTGGGGGACAAAGAGCTGGTCACCATACCGTCGATCTCAACGGGCTCTCTTGGCCTGGATGTTGCGCTGGGAATTGGAGGTCTGCCTAAGGGGCGGGTTGTAGAGATTTACGGTCCCGAATCATCGGGTAAAACCACCCTCACACTGCAGGTCATTGCTGAGGCACAAAAAGCGGGTGGTACCTGTGCCTTCATCGACGCGGAGCACGCGCTAGATCCAATGTATGCCCAGGCCCTGGGCGTGGACACCGACAACCTACTGGTTTCGCAACCCGACACAGGGGAGCAGGCTCTTGAAATCTGCGACATGTTAGTGCGCTCAGCCGCAGTCGATGTTGTCATCGTGGACTCCGTCGCGGCACTGACTCCCCGAGCAGAGATCGAAGGAGATATGGGCGACAGCCATGTCGGCCTGCAAGCGCGTCTGATGAGCCAAGCGCTCCGCAAAATGACCGGTAATATCAAGCAGTCCAATACCCTAGTCGTATTTATTAACCAAATACGCATGAAAATCGGGGTGATGTTTGGTTCTCCCGAAACAACAACCGGCGGTAATGCACTGAAGTTCTATTCTTCGGTTCGATTGGATATTCGCCGCATCGGTGCCGTGAAGAATGGCGACGAAGTTGTGGGTAATGAGACTCGAGTTAAGGTCGTGAAAAATAAAGTGGCACCGCCATTCCGGCAAACCGAATTTCAGATCTTGTATGGCCAAGGCATCCATCGCACCGGTGAGATACTCGAACTGGGTGTCGAGCAGAACTTGGTTGAAAAATCTGGAGCTTGGTACTCCTACAACGGTGAGCGCATCGGCCAGGGACGCAAGAACGCTGCAGACTTCTTGGATGATCACCCCGAGCTCAAAGAGGAGATCGAAGGCCGCATCAGACAGCTGCTCATGCCGGCCCTTGGCGAGGGTGGCGACAATGTTGAAGCCCTTGCTGGCGATGCAGGCGAGTCGGGTTTGGGCGAGCCAGGCGCACCAGAAGCCTAGCTAGGATCGCTTGTGAGGCTCAAGGAAGGAGCAGGTTTAAGTCCGAAAGACGCTGGGAATCAGGCTAAATGCTACGGAGCGGCGGTGCGTTTGCTGGGGACAAGAGAGTACAGTGTTCTCGAGTTATCCACCAAGTTGCAGCGCCGCTTTTTAGTTGACGTTGTCAATGACGTAATCACTGAGCTTCAGGATTTGGGTCTGCTGTGTAATACACGCTACGGCGAAGCCTTCTGCAGGAGCCGCGTTGATCGCGGCTACGGCCCGGTGTTTATTAAGCGAGAACTTGAGCAGAACGGCTTGGACAAAGAGCTAATAGAAACCCTGCTCGCACCCTATAACGAACAATGGCTGGCTAGGGCCATCGTGCAGG